>NZ_JAAHHU010000054.1:0-41283 GCF_010672095.1 Moorena sp. SIO3I6
CCATGTATGAATACTATGGGATAAAACTGAACTCAATTCTCCCGGATGTCTGCCACAAATTTTTATTCGCTTTTGGTAATGGGTAATGGTCGTCCAATTAACGATTAGCCATGACGCGATAATCAGCTCTCTAATATCTTTTATAGAAAGGAGATTAGAGAGCTTTAAAATTTCAAGGCGATACCGTTTCCTACAAGCTATTACACCGATCAGGAAAAAGTTTTTCCTATAGTATCATATTCGATTAAATACCGATAATTTCCGGGGGTTCCTTAATAATGGAATGATTTTAAGAGTGAGGTGGAATAGGCATCTTGGTGGAACTGGCATCTTGCCAGTTTCATGCTTATTTTCGGGCGGGCAGGATGCCCACTCTACTCCTATTCATTCAAAGACTGACGCAACGCCATAATTTCTGGGGGTTGCTTATACCAAGTTGTGTTCTTGCCATGTTAATCCCCTTGTTACTCGCCTTGGAAGAATAAGATGATTGCAAAGCTTAGTGTTCAGTGCTTAGTGTTCAGTGTTGTGCAGGAAGGGTAAAGTAAAACGTACTTCCCACTCCAGGCTCAGACTCTACCCCAATCTGTCCCCCGTGATTTTCCACAATCTTCTTGCAGGTGGCTAGACCAATACCAGTGCCAGGATAGTCTTTATTGCTGTGCAGACGCTGAAATATCTCAAAGATATGCGATCGCTGATCGGGTTCCATGCCAATGCCATTGTCATGCACCCCAAACAGCCAGTAGTTACCACCATGCTCCAAACTATTCCGCCCATTCTCCTGAAACCCAGTTGCATTGATACTAGAAACTCTTCCTACCTCTGGCAATATCCCATGCTCACTGTCCCTGGATTCGAGCATCCCCCTGTCTTCCCCACCACAAACATCACTGTTGTCTACGGGCTTTACTGAAACCTTGACTTGGGGGGATTTCCCTGGTGCTTGAAATTTAATGGCATTGCTGATCAGATTTTGAAGACTGTGGGTGCATTAATCAAGCCAATCCTATTCTTGATCCCAATTGAACGCACTATTTGGTCTGTACCACCGGTATTTAGATTGTGGCAGCTAGCACAGGAGATAGTGTTATCCTGTGACAGTTGGGGGTCATGAAAAAGCGTCTTGCCCAGTTTTACCTTTTCTTTGTTTAGTTCTAATTTGAGTGGTATTGGCTGAATTGGTTTATCAAATAAAATACTATATTAAGAGTATTTGTGCATATATTTTTTCGATTAATGTGGTAGGTTATGATGGTGATTTTTGGAAATTATAACTATTCAAAAAAGCAATAAATTTAAAAAAAAATAACTAGTCAATTAATTTTAAAGTGTTGTTATATTACAGTTTAAAATTGTCCATGGATTACAATCGATTATGCCAATTTAAAAAACTATTGCTACACATTAATTTGCTTGTTCGCCGGATAGGGTCCCTTGTAGGGTAGGTTGTTCGCGTAGCGTGGCCGAAAGGCCAAGGTTCAGAAGATAACCCGAGCACCGGCTAACCGACTAACCGAATAACCTACACCTGTTCAGCATCTGTAGCTCGAATAAATTAAATTGGTATTAGTTAGTATGTATGCCCTATTTTAAGTTCATCAAATAACAGAACCACAACTCAACCGTAAGAACACTTATAATTCGTAAGTTTGAATTCATAATTACGGAAAAATTACCGATTATACCCAATGGGTTTGACTAATTATCATATCTCTTCTCGGGGAATTGGTACTTGGTAATTGGTACTTGGTAGTTTACGATTATCAATTACCGATTGCCCATTTCCAAAACAGGAACTATTTAGTAAGTGATTAACCGGACTTGATCTAACGACTAACCACTAACGACTAACCACTAAAAAAAAAATTACCCGGACTGACTATAATTTTCCTGGTAGAGATTAGGCGAGATCATATCAAAGCTATATCCGATTTTATTATGGAAACATCTGAATACACTCAGCTCAATCCATTTCTCCAGGCTCGTGAGTACTTTGAAGAAATTCTTAATTGGCTCTGTTCTGAGGAAGCGCACCGTCTCACCTATTACCAGATAGAAGAAAACCTCTGGATCAATGGTATGGAACTGTTGCGGCAACTGCTACAAGGTTATCTGGATTGGCGGGGAGACAATCAGCCAGAAGCACTGTACCCAAGAAGGCAGGGTAGGTACTCTACCCAGGTCAATCCCCAGCCTGGAAGTGATTGGGGTATTGTCCACAATAGGGATAATTTGTACTCCGATGCAAGAGGGGGAACAGAGGGCATCAGGGGAGAAAGGGGAGGTAAACAATGGTCATCTTATCCCACCAGTAGGCAACCCAGCCTAAGGACTATCTTCGGAACAGTGAGACTTAATCGTTTTAATGCTAGTTCCCAGAGAAACTCACCTCCGGATAATTCCCCACTCAAGGTTTACCCACACGGGTACTGTCAGGTGAGCGGTATTCCTTTAGCATCAGAGGTGGACACCAGTTGCTCCGACCCCACTATCCTAGCCCAACCCCAGGCCAAAGCTGCTGAAGTTTCTCAGGAACAACAGGAAGGATTTTGCATAAGAGATATGGGAACTTGGTTTAGACGCCAGTGGTGGCTTAAGCACAATAGTTATCAATCCCTATGGCAACCAAGGCGTTCTGTTCCCCGGTTGTTAATTAGTGGCACCATTGCGCTAGTGGGAACAGCAGCTTTCACCAGTTATTGGGTGGTTCGGAGTCTGATTCTTGAGAGTCTGAAGGATAATGCTGAATTGAAGGTCAAGATGGCGGGACATCAAATTGATGAATGGTTGGCGGTTCTGATGGCGAAGGTGGAAACAATTGCGAATACTCCCCAAGTTCGGTCTTTGGACTGGGAGGTTGCCCGACCCT
This sequence comes from Moorena sp. SIO3I6, assembly GCF_010672095.1. Taxonomy (NCBI): domain Bacteria; kingdom Bacillati; phylum Cyanobacteriota; class Cyanophyceae; order Coleofasciculales; family Coleofasciculaceae; genus Moorena; species Moorena sp. SIO3I6. Next base: position 2,873 of record NZ_JAAHHU010000054.1, read on the forward strand.
ATCTGCAACTCGAGCAAGAACGATTGCCCGATTTTCATATGTTTGTCATGGCTAAGGGAAATGGCTCTTACTACACCACTCGTGCAGGTTTTATTGAGGGGAAGAATCTTAGCGATCGCACTCACTTTCAACGAGCCATGCAAGGAGAAACCTTTGTGGATAATCCGGTAGTCTCTCGTTCTACTGCTATTCGCCAAGTCAATATTGCAGCTCCTATCTGGTCAGTTCCCCCCAAAAATGACACGGAAATTATTCCAGAAAAACTGGCTTTGCCCAACCTAACCAACGAGAATGTGGAACTCGGGGATACTTACCAGCCAAAACCAGGAAAGTTGCCTGGTCTATTGTCTTTCCCCATAGGAGAATTTGCTGGACCGGTTTCCTTAGACCGAGTGTCAGAGGTAATTACCAATACTACTTTGGGAGAAGGGAGTTATGCCTTTGCTTTGGACTCGAAAGGAGTACCCATTGCCCATCAAGATCCAAAGGTAATTCAATTTGGTAGGAGTTTTTTAGACTCCCCTAACCCCAATCTAAAGCAAATTGCTCAAGAGATGATGGAGGCTAGGAAAATAGCCAACCCGCAAGAGTCGGTAAGGCTACTGGAACTGGATGGTCAGTGGGTGTATGTTGCCTATGCTCCTCTGCAAAAGGCTGATTGGTCTGTGGCTTTGGTGATTCCCCGGGCTAATGTGGAGCGACAACTCAATTCTCTCAATCTGTTGGCATCGGTGTTGGGAGTGATGCTGATCATCGCCATGGTTATTGCTTTACTACAGATTCAAACTTTCGAGCAGGCCAACGCTAGAGCTCAGCAGGAGGCGCTGCTGAATCGGCTGACTACTCGTATTCGTGAATCTCTGGATTTGGAAACAACTGTGCAAACTACTGTCAATGAAATTGCTACCCTCTTGCGTCTCGAGCGAGTGACTTTTGGCTGGTATCACCAAGACCAACAATGCTTGGAAATTCTGTGTGAACATCGAAAAGCTGATTTACCGTCCCAAGTGGGATTAATATCTATCGAATCTTGTCATGATTTATGCGATCGCCTAAGCCAAGGACAGATGGTTCACTTCCATGATAGTGGTGATCAACTCATTTACTCCCAGACAGGGAACTATCTGGCGTTACCAGTCATGATTCGGGGGTTGCATCCTCCTGGCTATTTAATTTGTATGCGCCGCAAGCCTTGGAGCTGTAGTGATTTGGAATTGGAGCTACTACAAGCGGTGAGCAATCAGTTAGCGATCGCCATCAACCAGGCAGATTTATACACCACTACTCAAGAACAGTACAGAATTGTCAGTGAACAAGCTCAGTGTCTCAAAACCACCACGACTCAATTACAGCATACTCTGGCTTACGTGGATGCGATGATTAGAAGCTTAGCAGATGGATTACTGGTAACAGATACCAAGGGCAAAATTACTCGCATCAATCCAGCTTTGGTGAGCTTGTTTGATTTGGGGGAAATCGAGTTAATCGGTCAAGGGTGTCAGGGAGTGTTGGGGAATGCGATCGCAAACCTAGTCACTCTTACCAAGACTAACCCTCAACAAGTCTTTACCGCTGAAGTAGAACTGACCAATCAACGGATTGGCAAAGCCGTAGCCACTGCTATTCTAAAAGATACTAAGGCGACAGATAACCCTGATAGTCAGGACGGCTTTATGGGTTCGGTCATTCTGATCCGAGATATTACCTTTGAAAAAGAAGTAGACCGGATGAAAACAGACTTTATTTCCACAGTTTCCCATGAATTGAGGACTCCTCTAACCTCAGTAATGGGTTTTGCCAAACTGATTCAGAAAAAACTGGAAAAAACCCTATTTCCCTTAATTCCTACCAATGACCACAAGATTCAGCGCACCCTGAAGCAAGTGTCAGAAAATGTTAACATCATTATCTCCGAAGGGGAGCGTCTCAAAGCTTTGATCAATGATGTCCTGGATCTGGCTAAGCTAGAAGCTGGTCGAGTAGAGTGGAAAATGCAACCCCTCTCAGTTGTAGATGTCCTAGAACGATCAATCATTGCTACGACTGCTCTGTTTGAACAGAATGATGTGGAATTAATTAAGAGTATAGACGAGGGCTTACCTCAGATAATTGGTGACCGAGACCGACTAATTCAGGTGGTGATTAATCTAATCTCTAATGCAGCTAAGTTTACAGATAAAGGGTTTGTCTACTGTAAAGTAATGCGAACTAGTTCAGAGATTACCGTTAGTATCATTGATAGCGGTATAGGCATTTCTGAAGCGGAGCAGGCCCTGATCTTTGAAAAATTCAAACAGGCGGGTAATACTCTAACTGACAAACCTCAAGGTACCGGGTTAGGACTCCCTATTTGTAAGGAAATTGTGGAACATCATGGAGGACAAATTTGGGTCGAAAGCGAACTGGGCAAAGGGAGTAACTTCTCCTTTAGGTTACCCATCCCGGTTGAGTCTGAACCTGGAGTAAAAACCATAGCTGCTGAAACCCTGCTCACTCAACTAAAGTCATCTATGACCACCTCAACAATTACCATAAATTCCAGGAATAAAACCATTTTGATTGTGGATGATGAAGCTCCGATTCGAGAACTACTCAAGCAGCATCTTAGAGCAGAAGGTTACAGAATTCAGGAAGCAAAAGATGGTTGGGACGCAATTGAACAGATCAAACAAGAACGTCCTGACCTAATTATCTTGGATGTAGTGATGCCCAGAATGAATGGGTTTGAGACAGCAGCGGTGGTTAAAAATGACTTGCACAGTATGGATATTCCGATTATCATTTTGTCCATCACTGAAGAGCAAAATGCTCTAGGAGTTGAGCGATGTTTGAGCAAACCGATTAATCTCGAAGAACTGCTCAAAGAGGTTGTTCGACTGACCTCTCAAGAAAAGCCGACTAAGCAAGTTTTGATAGTGGAGGAAAATCTCCCTCAAGCTGAAATGATTACTCAGGCATTACGGAAAAGAGGAATCGGTATAATTTCTGCCAGCAATGGGCAAGATTGTATTTCTAAGGCAATTTCCTTAAAACCTGACATGATTCTGGTTAACTCAGGGATTGTGAAAGAACAATCGTTGGTTAAAAATGTGCGTTTTGAACATAAATTAGCCACGACATTTTTTATTTTATTAGATTATTAATACTAAACTAATACATGCATGGCCGCTATTAAACTTAAAAAAATAATTGCCAAAAAAGACATCTCGTCACTGCTCAATAACCTGATAACTTCCCTGGGAGGAGATATTAGTATTCAAGACATTGATGAGCAACTGTTATTCGGAGATGAGCCTGATGATTCATCTGGAAAATACAAGATAGACCTGAAAGGAACTACTTTAGGGTGGGTTAGAGGAGGAGAGAATGCTCGTCCTATTGCCGCTCTAATCAATTATTTAGCCAATCAAGAACTAGAACGCCGATCAATTGCTATAGAAACCTTAGATAACTATCGAGAAATAAACTTACTCTACAATCTATCGGGGAAATTAACTGCCAACTTAATGCCTCAAGACGTTGCTCAAATTGTGATTAATCAAACTAGGGAATTAATTCCAGTAAATCGGGGATTTCTCTTTTTGCTAGACCAAGACCAATCCCAACTGGAAGTACTCGCTAGCTTTGAGCCAAAAATGGGGTATAGACCCCAGAAGCAATCGATAGCAGGTATTGTTCGCAGTGTGATTATGACTGGTGTAGGAGAAATCGTTAACGATGTCTCATCGGATCCCAGGTTTGTGCCATCTGATTATCCGATCAGTTCCCTAATGTGTGTCCCACTCAAGACCAAAGATCAGGTAATTGGTGTGATTCAGCTCAGTAGTGAACAACCTGTAGACTATACAGCCAGGGATTTGAAATTGATCAGTGCTTTAGCATCTCAAGCCACATCAGCCATATCTAATGCTATCCTCTATGAAAATATGCTTCGAGAGGAACGGGTGAGGAGTAATTTGAATCGATACTTTTAAGCCAACTTATAATATTACCACAAAGTATGGCATCTGTCAGTCTCAAAAAAATTATTTCTAAGCCAAAAGCGCTAGGGGTCATAAGTCAACTGATTGACGCCATAGACACCGCTGTCCAGATTGAGGATGTCCACGGAAAGTTGCTGTTGGATAATCCTAGGAAAATTCCGGTATTGGGACGTTGTAACTTAGCTAATAAATATCCCGTTGAAGCAAGAGGTCAGGTGATTGGCTGGGTCAAGGGTGATCAGAAAGCGATCGCAATTAAAGAACTCCTGAATTATTTGGCTAATCAAGAATTAGAAAAAAAAGATCTAGGCAGTGCTATCTTAGATCAATACCGAGAAATTAATTTACTCTATAGAGTTTCGGAACGGATTCCATCCTGTTTAGAGCTGTCCGCTATTGCTCAGCTTTTCCTGGATGAAGCGAGAAGACTGATTCCAGGAGATTGTGGTTCAGTCTTGTTAATTAATTACGAAACTGAGCAACTAGATATAATCTCAGCCTTTGGCAAACAGTATAATCCAACAGAATTTTTTCAGCTGAGCAATAGTAAGACCAAGAATGGGTTAGGAATTGGTAAGGCTGAGATTGTAAATCAGGTTCAAGATGATACCAGGTTTATTGCTACTGTGAAGTCCATCAACTCTCTGGTTTGTGCTCCTCTAAAAACCCAAAAGGGTCTGCTGGGGGTGATTAACTTTTGTAGTGAGAAACCGGTTAATTATACAGCTCAAGACTTGAAATTTTTAACGATTCTTGGAGCTCAAGCAGCAGGAGCTATTGAAAATGCCTTGCTCCATAGAAATAAACTACAGGAGGAGCGGATTAAAAGCCGACTGGAACGCTATATTCCTTCCCAACTTGTCCAAGCTATTATTGATGCCAAGGGCAATATCTCCCTGACTCCAGCCAAGAAGCCTATTACTATATTGTTCTCTGATATTCGGAATTTCACAACTCGGTGTGAAGAATTAGAAGCCCATAAAATTGTTGAATACCTGAACGAATATTTTACCTCCATGGTGGATGTCATCTTCAGCCATGAGGGAACAGTCAATAAATTTGTGGGGGATATGATTGTGGCTATGTTTGGTGCGCCCTCTAAGCTAAAGGATAATCAGGGACAAGCGATCGCAGCTGCTATTGCTATGCAACATCAACTTAAGACTATGCCTACCCCCTGGATCCGGGAGAATTTTCTAACCGGTATTGGGATTAGTTCAGGAGAAGTCGTGGTGGGAAACATCGGTTCTCCCCAGCATATGGACTATACAGCCATTGGTGATGAAGTCAATATCGCTGCCAGATTACAAGCTATGGCCAACGGGGGTCAGATCCTCGTCAGTGGTAGTGTCTATGAAGCGACCAAGCACCAGTATACCTATCGGGAATTGGGTCAGGTTTCAATCAAAGGAAAACGGCAAACAGTAGATGTATTTGAGCTGATTAACTGATACGATGTTCAGCATTGAGTTTGGGATATCTAAATTACTCAAAGGGAACAGGAAACAGGGAACAGGGAACAGGGAATGACCAATTTAAAAGCAGATCAGTTTACCTAATATCTCCGATAGTTAATCATTTCGTATTTAGATAAATTGTTACTTGTTACTTGTTATAGCGCTACGCGCAAGTCAGAAGTCAGAAGTCAGAAGTCAGAAGTAAGCTATGACTAAGTTTCGGAGTTTAGGAATGTCCTAATCTTAATGCGTAGTGCTATATCAGTACTTAGGTAGTAAATATACTTCTAGGGGGTGTTATTAAGGGGCTGCATCTCACTGTTGCAATTAGGCAAAAATTATAATAATATTCCCACACTTCCCACACTTCCCACACTTCCCGCGCCCCCGCCCCACACTTCCCACACTTCCCACACTTCCCCTTCTGTTTTACAACTATGAGATGCACCCTCCGATATTCCTGCTCCTAGTTACTGCCTGGGACATTTTCTGTGTTCAAGTTCTGATTTTTTGCGATCTTTTCCAACAGACATCGGCAAAAATGATTGCTTAAACTATTCACATCTCCTGCCGTACTAGAAGCCTTATTGATGAATCTATTGAAACCTGAGAGCCTTCCCCCTGCTCTAAGTCAGGGTGTCATCTTCCAGAATCTGGTTGCTGAACAGAAGCTATTCTACCAGGGAAATTCCGCATCGTCTTTTTTTGTAGTGGAAACAGGGCGATTCAAACTTGTTCACTACACTGAATCAGGGAAAATGGTTACACTTCAGGTGGTTAGAGCCGGTGAAAGCTTAGCTGAAAGTGCTCTTTTCTCAACGGTCTATCCTTACACAGCAATTGCTAAGGTAGCTTCACGAGTAATTGTTTATCCCAAGCAACTTCTTTTGTCAAGCCTTTGCCTTTATCCTGAGTTGGCAGAGAATTTCATGACCATTTTGGTTAGACACATTCACTCCCTCAGAGTCCGTTTAGAGTGGCGAGAAATTCGGACTGCTCACGACCGGGTACTTCAATATCTACACTACTTAGCTCAGTTCCGTAATCAAACGGTTCTCAGCTTAGACCAACCCTTCAAAGAAATTGCTGCTGAGCTAGGTTTGACTCCCGAAACTGTATCACGAGCTTTGATGCAACTGGAGAAAGCAGGAGCAATTACTCGTAAGAGGCGTTTGATTACCTTAATTGAAAATTAAAAATTGAAAATTAAAAATTGAAAATGGTTAATTGTCAAGAGTCAATTAACCATTAAGCATTAACTATTGCCGTGAATATGAAGTGATTCACCGGACAAGCTATGACCTGTGTAAAACTTGATTTGAATCAAGTAAGTCTAATTTGTTTATAATTTTTATCCTTGAATAAGAATTTATAATCGCTCCGTATAACACTTGATTTTAATCAAGCAAGTCTAACTTTTTTATAATTTTTTATAATTTTTATTCAATTATAAAAAATTATAGTTGATATCAATTCCGGTTAAACACTCATCCAATCAGGTAGTATTTGAGACTGTTTACTCATAGTTAATTGTTGATGGTAACTTCCATTAATTCCCATTAATTCCCATGAACTACCATTAACAATTAACGATTTACCTGAATACAACGTGATTAACCGAGATCTTGCACCATTGTCATTAATCGTAGGGTGGGCAGTGCCTACCAACGCGCTTTGCAAGCTTCATTATCTGTCTGGTGCACTGCCCACCCTACATCAACTGTTAGAGAAAATTCAAGCTAAAACAAGGAGAGAATTAAATGGCAGCAACATTAAGTCCAGGTAGCACAGCTCCGCTATTTATAAGCGACTTTGAGGGTGCAATGTTTTTTGATAGCCCTCAAGAAGGTGGAGGTGTATTCGCCGTAGGACAAGAAGATCAAACTAACATTTTTATTTTTGGCGACGGTAATGATGTAGCAGCTGGCGGCGATGAAGTAGATATACTCATGGCTGGAGCAGGAGACGATAACATCATGGGTGCTGGAGGAACTGACTTTGTCTTCGGCGGTCTGGGAGATGATATTGTTCGAGGCGGCTTAGGAGATGATGTTGTTGTTGGCAATGAAGGATCCGATGTTCTGATCAGTGGCGGCGGCAGCGATATCTACGAGTTTTTCGCAGATCAGTTCTTAGAAGGAGACTTGGATATTATCCTCGACTTCGAGGTAGGAAGTGATGCGATCGTAGTTGTAGGCAGCACTGATGTAAGTTACGATGCCTTCACTGGCTTTTTATCGGTTGATGGATCGGAAGTTGCAGTGTTAAATAGGGGGTTAGATATAGACGTCTTTACCAGAACCAATTCCGCTGTAGTCTTCTAAAGTAGTGTTATAAAAAAGTTTTCCTCAGATGCAAGGGTTGTGTTTTAAACACTGAAAAGACTGTTGGCTTGATCAGGTTTTTATACAGGGTATTATTAGCTTCCGGCAACTAGAACAACTCCAGTATGTCCCCATTACCATTTGGTGTGGGGACTTTTTTGTCCTACTTTAGCTACAGCTACTCTCACATCCTGTCCGCTTGAATACTTATTTTTCATTAATTAATAAATGCGTAAATGCTCTAACTTAGCAGCAAAGCATCCGGAATAGCTAACTTGATCAAGTAAATTAATTGGTGTAGAAACAGGTAATGCTTTACCCAGCAGACTGCTCTATGACTAAAAAAATCTTGATCGTTGATGATGAACCTTATATGAGACTACTGATCGAGCAAACCCTGGAAGACCTGGAAGATGAAGGGGTAGAATTACTCACCGCTGAGGATGGTGAAGATGCTCTAGAGCAAGTTAAGTCAGAGCAACCTAATCTGGTATTTCTGGATTTAATGATGCCGAAAATGAGTGGGTTTGATGTCTGTAATCAGATCAAAAATGTTCTGTATATGAACGATGTTTATGTGATCATGCTAACGGCTAAGGGACAAGAGTTTGATAAACAAAAGGGTAAAGAAGTCGGCACAGATATGTACCTCACTAAACCCTTTGACCCTGATCAAGTCTTGGAAAAATCTCAAGAAATACTTGGTATCACCGCTACTAGCTTAAAGCAGGACAGATTTTCCTAGCCATCACCAATTTCCCAATAACTAATCTACTGTCCCGGCTTAAGTGGATAGCAGTATAACTAAATCCATCATCCTTCAGCTTCTGAGTTCACCGTAAGCACGGATCATTGCTTGAGTTCCCTGTTCACCTCCTGTACCAGTGTCAAGTTGTTGAACAACTTTGAAAAGACGGTCAGCTAATTCAACTCCAGCTAAATCCAGACTAGAAGACTGGAGGCTTTCGAGTACAAGCCTGAGGTCTTTGACCATGTGCTTAATCATGAAACCAGGCTCAAAGTCAGACTCAGCGACTTGTTGCCCTAAGTTGGATAACGCCCATGACCCAGCAGCACCTGTGCTACAAACCTCAATAACTAAATTAGGGTCAATTCCTTGATGTTCTGCCAACTTCATTGCCTCGCATAGCGCTACCATATGGACAGAACAAAGCACCTGGTTGCACAGTTTAACTGCTTGACCGCTGCCCACCGGACCACACAGGCGAATGGTTTTGCCAAGAATTTCCAGTAGGGGTTTACACTGCTCGAAGTCCGTCTGCTCACCTCCAAGCATAATTGTTAGGGTACCATTTTTGGCTCCGATATCCCCACCGGAAACTGGTGCATCGAGAAAACGTAGGTTGTGCTTCTTTAGTTCCCCACTGATTTCCTGGGCTGCATTTGGTCCAATGGTGGTGAAATCCACAATTAGGGTACCGGGTTTGGCATACTCAGCCACTCCCTCAGCTCCCAGCATAACCGCTTCCACATCTGGGACATCCCCCAAGCAAGAAAAAATTATGTCAGCTGACTCGACGGCTTCCCGGATCGATGAGACTACCTTGGCTCCAGCATCAGCAGCAATCTTGACTCCTGGACGATCGGGGGTGCGATTCCAAGCCATAGTGGGGTAATTACTGGTGGAGTAATCACTACGGGCAAGATTGGCTGCCATATATCCACCCATAACGCCGAGACCAAGAAAGGTAAGATTGGTGTTCATGCTGATTCCATTAAGTCCGCTTATAATATTCTTACCTGAAAGAAGACGGGAGTTTGAAAGCCCGTGTACTTTAGCGGGGGATGAAAAACGACTCGGCGAAACGGTAGTGGTACACAATTCGTGATTTTAGCTCCCGTTACCTTGACCAGACCAACGCCTACATCACTACATCTTTACCACTACCTTTTTTTTTACACATATCTAAAGCTTGTTCAAAGGTAATTTTTGGAAAAATTTGTAGTTTACCATCAACTGTAGCATCATAAATCTCTCTACCAGATCTATTAAAGTTAAATCGAGCCATATGATAGGCTAATTCAGAGCCTTCTAGGTCTGGCAGATGCCATTCTTTATTCCCAAAATCCCCAGGGGTAAAATGGTTTGGGTCATCTCCTTTTAGGAACTGTTTTTCGTTAGGATTACCTACAGCAGTAAAGTTATGATCGACTCCTATCAAGAAAATTCTCTTAAAGCCCATATAGAATGCTAGCTGCATTGCTACATAAGTTACAGTGTATCCTTCGCAAATTAACTTCGATGCATCTGTCTGAAAAACGAAAGGACTACCTGCTGTAAAAATTTTAGAAATATGATCCCTTTTATCTACCACATTATCAGCGGATATAGCTGATAAAAAAGATGGACAGTTTTACTTTTAAAACTATCTCGCGCTTTGCTCGAAAACCAAATGGTTTACTGCAACATGATAGCTAATATTTAAATTTACTTTATCAAATATTAAGTATATTTTGTTTAAACCAAACGTATAATAATTATTCAGTAATGATAAATCAATTTTATTAAGGTAAGGACCATTGCCAATAATAAAACAGTCCTCTTTTTTATGAAGATTTTTAAATTTTAAAAGGCGCTTATAATCATTAAAAGACCATTGAATGTACACTGGATATGAGTAATTATTAAGATACTCAACAATTGAATCTATTGCTACTCCTAATTGTTTTTGAAGCATAATCAATTCAGCCGTAAAAGGGTTAATTAGCTGGTTAACTAGTTTGGGCTTTAGATATGCGGATAAATCTTTATTGTTAACCTATATAGGATCGTGTAAACGTCCTCCAATGCCACCATCAACGCTTAAAGTTGCACCAGTTATGAAACTTGCTTCAGGCAAAGATAGAAACAATGCCACTTTTGCTACTTCTGCTGGTTCTGCAATCCGCCCTAAAGGATGCATTTGAGACAAGTTCTCAAACTCTTCCTTCTTCCCTTCAAACCCAGCCATTAACATTGGTGTCGCTACTGCTGCTGGACAAATCGCGTTTACCCGGACTCTTTCCCTAAGATCCACTGCCATACTTTTGGTTAAACCCACCAAAGCTGCCTTACTGGTTGCATAACACACAAACCCAGGCTTGGTAAGGCTTGCGTGAATACTGGCAATATTTACTACTGAGCCGACCGCTTGTTCCAACTCTGGCAGCAATGCCTGAGTTAACACAAAAGGAGCTACCAAATTAACATCTAGTGTCTGATGCCAATCTTCTACTGTGAGTTGGTTTGTGGGCTTGAGGATTTGCACTGCTGCATTGTTAATTAAGGTAGTCAAACCTCTGCTTTGCAAGTGCGATCGCACTTGCTCAACAATTTCTGAACAATAAGCTGCATCACTGCACATTTTCTGCAAATTGCCGACAATCATAACATCGCAGGATGCAGCCGCTGAAACTACATCAAGACCAATCACAAAGTGATTAGCTTCTTTAAAAACCTGGCACAAAGCTTGCCCAATGCCACCCGCAGCTCCAGTAATTAAAGCAGTTTTCACGTATTCAATTCCTAAGCACATCCAAGAAAATCAAATAGCAAATGCATTGCCTGATAACTAGCACGACGCACAGCATCCACCGTATTAGAAGCATTATGGGAGCCAAAAATACACTGTTCAAAAGGCCGTAGCGCAGAGGCTTCCGGTAATGGTTCCATTTCAAAAACATCTAAGGCTGCCGAATGCACCTGTCCAGAGGACAATGCCTCCACCAATGCTGCTTCATCAATCAATGGACCTCGGGCAACATTGATCACCCGCACCCCTCGCTTTGCGAAAGCAAATGTTTCTGAATTCAGCATATGACGATTTTCACTAGTTAACGCACAGGTCAGCACAATCAAGTCGGCTTCTTCCAAGCGTGCGGGCCAAGTAGCAGGTTGTACTGCTTCTAATCCCTCCACTGCTTGGAAATAAGGATCGTAAGCAATTACCCGCATGTCAGCTGCTAACAGCCGCTTCGCCGTATTGCGCCCAATATCCCCAAACCCAACTAAAGCAACCGTCTTATCCCCTAGAGAAATGCCTGCTGGTTTTAGCCATGTTCCTGCTCTAACGGCTCGGTCAATCATGAAAGTCTGTCGTGCTAGGGCAATTACATAGCCCATGGCAATATCGGCTACTTCCGCACCAAACATACGAGGGGTATTTGCTACTAAGATACCATTATCATTCGCTGCTGTAAAGTCCACATTATCAACCCCAACACCCCACTTGACTGCTGCTTTTAGCTTCCCAGATTTCCCGTTCTCAAACACTTCGCGAGTGGCAGGATCATCGCCAATAATCCAACCGTCATACTGAGGAATGAGGGACTTTAGTTCTTCCACGGATAGGGTTTGCACTACTGGAGGACAATCAACTTCAATGGCTTTTGCTGCAAAAAGTGGTTTGAATTCATCCATCAAACCTAACATGGGTGGACAGGTAATTAATACTTTCATTGCTCATGCCGCTTGTACAACAGAAGAAGGGTAGAGATACTGGGCAACTGCTTCAGCCATTTGCCAGTCCACTTGATCGTCAATATCAATCGACTCTAAGGGAGGAGTTTCAAACATCATAGGTTGCTTGCCAATCCTAGCTTGGGTGGCAGCGAAGCTTAAAGGTGTAAAAATGTAGAGATTAGAATTTTATTCGTACCAGGGTTCCAAGTCCTGAGTTCTAATTAGGTTATTGGGATTGTGGTTAATGGCAGAACCATCTTGACGGTAGAAGCGAGTTTGGAAGCGATTAACTGTAAATAGCGAATCAGCAGTTCCCCTAGCCCTAGCCTCCAGAAACTGCTGAAGTGCCTTGCGAATTGTTGTCCCACTGAGGAGGGGATTTGTAGTGTGGGTCATCAAGTAAATATCGGCAGGTTCATTTGCTATGTCATCTGCCAGAATCCGGTTCATGCTGACGAAATCACCACACAATTCTGGTTTGCGATCGCGAATCTGAACTCGATCTGAATCGACCAATCCGTGTTCTGCCAGAATAGAGCGAGCATCTGTATTTATAATCACTTTTGAGACTTCGTTTAGCTCAATAAGTGCATTTAAAATTCACTTGAATAAAGGGTTACCATTCAATGGCTTAAAATTTTTACCCTTGACTCGCTCGCTGTTAGCTTTCATTGGCAAGAGAGCAATAATTTTAGGTTCAGTATTAAAATAATTCATTAAAAACTAATATCTAAAAATTTTGTAGTAAAATGTAAATACTTAATCAGATAAGTTACGTAAAACTACCCTAGCTGGAGCTCCTTCTACTCCCTTGAGCTTAATTGGAAACATAACAACTCATACTTTCCAGTTGAAATATCCGTTAAATTCAAGCCTTCAATAATAACAACCTCGGATTTTAGCAGAATTTGATGAGTTTCCGGACCATCATCAAAACGTTGGACTGACAAATAATCCACCCCAATTAACCTAATTCCCCGTTCAACTACCCATTCAGCCGCATCTGCTGTGAGCGCCACAAAGTCCGGCTGAAATTCCCGCACTTGCGATCGCCACAGCCGATAGTTTCGCGTGTGCAAAAGCAAACGCTGTATGTTGGCAGGTAGAGTTAACTGCTTTAATACCTCTGCGGTGATTACATCGACATCATCGGGCACAACTACAACGTAAACCTCTCCGATTAGAACATCCAGAGGTAGCTGTTCCACACTTTCCCTGGGATGAAATGCATTGGAGCATCAACGTGAGTCCCCGTATGTACACTAAAATGCAGTGTTGTATCGGTAGCAATATCACCATGTTCTAAATCGAGGTGACGGTGAAATTCAATTGCTGGGCTACCAGGCCAGGTGGGAAGGTATGGGGATACGGGTACTGAAATGTCAATATACTTGCTCGGAGGATTTTGCAGAGGAGCCATAGTCAATGAGTCGTCGATTGTCATAAGAAAAGGTGTTCTGGTAAGGTGATAGGCTGCGTGGATAATAAAAGGTTTGTCGCAGGCGGTTGCTGACTAGTCCCCTTTGGGCAAAGCCTTGGTAGGTACCCCAGAATTGCATTAAGCGGAATATAGGAATTGAAAGCAAATTTGGCTTGAAAACACCGTCATGGAATGCATGATAGTAGTCACTGACAACATTTGTGGTGAACAGGCGCAAAAAATCCCAAAAATGGAAGTGTTCTTGGGGATAAATCTGTTTAAGAGCAATGGCTTCTCGTTGATAGCGGTTGTAAATGCGTTTGGGGGTTTCCTCATGAACATGAATAATTTCAGCTGCGGGAACGTAAGCAATGCGGTAGCCTAAGGGCATAATCCGTTTTGCCCAGTCCAAATCCTCTAAGCCTGTGAGGGTTTCGTCGTAGGGAACGTCTTCCCACAATGATCGCCGGATCGCAGCATTAGCATTGTTACAGAAAGGATAGTCTTGATTCCTGACATGAACCGACTGATCGGGAAACCAAGTAGCAAATATCTGGTGTTCTGAATACTTGCTTGTTTCGTTACCGCGTTGTTTTCCGTAGGTTAAAGCAATCTTAGGATCTTTAAAGGGAGCTAACAGCTTTTCAATCCAATCTTGGTAGATGGGATAAACGTGAGCACTGGCAATAACGATGAATTGCCCGGTGGCAGCCTGACATCCAAGGTTGAGCGCTCGCCCAAAGGAAAACTCCTCCGGTTTGATGGATAAGAGTTTGACTCGATAGCGGGATGCAATGGATGGAGTGGCATCAGTAGAACCTGAGTCAACAACAATGATTTCTACATCTTGGATTGTCTGCTGCATGATGCCACTGAGCAGACGACCGATGTGTTCTTCTTCGTTATAGCAACGAATGATAATGGATGTTTCAGGCAATTTGCTTAACTATAATGGGGTTTATAGTACAGCGTTGAGTATGTAGCAATTCTCAGCGACGTTTGAGGTGCTTTCGTCCTGGGTTTTAGGGAGCAGGGAGCAGGGAGCAGGGAAGAGGTAAGACGGAAGAGGCAAGAGGCAAGAGGCAAGAGGCAAGAGTGAAAAAATGCTGTGTACCTAATAGTTATGAAAAACGCTGTATAGTGTTTTTTAAATCCAACAAACATTAGCATAATGGTTATTTTTGTATTGGCATTTTTAAGATAAACTTACTTTTTGTTTAGGTAAAACCGGTTGAGGTTTATTGGATTTTTAAACTCAAAAATTCCCCATCACCAGTAGAACAATCTCACTGTAAGCAAATGTGCGCAAGGCATCTTCTGGTGTATTCACAATTGGTTCACCCCGTAAATTGTAGGAAGTGTTTAAGAGGACGGTAATTCCAGTTGCCTCACCAAAATTTTCGATTACTTGATAATAGAACGGGTTAGATTCTTGGCGAATAGCTTGTAGGCGACCTGTGCCATTATGACAGACAGCTTGAATTTGCTCTTGCTTATCTTCAAGAATTGGTGCCACCATCTGCATATAGCGAGGCAGATATTGGTTTTGTAAATTAGAACCGGAAAAATACTGATTTACCTGTTCGGCTAAGATAACTGGTGCAAAAGGACGAAATGGTTCTATAAATTTAATTTTGGTATTGACAATTTCCTTCATTTATAGTTGGCGTGGATCGGCTACAATCGAGCGGTTTCCTAATGCTCTTGGACCCCATTCACCACGCCTTTCAGGGGTAGGTTTTTAATAAACTGGAAAAAAACGCGATGCTCTTAAACAGCGGCTAAGGGAACACAGCCATGAAGAAGAATCAAGATTACCAAAAATGGTTGAGGACAGTGACTAAAAAAATGCCCCATCTGAGCAAACCTCAAGCAGAGGTTTTAGGGATGTGGAGTTTTGGCATTGTGATGACCGGCTCTTGTGGACTGACCACAGTGGCAGTTTTTCTAGCGGCCTTGCTCGGCAAAAAAGAAAACACTGTACGTCAACAGTTGCGGGAGTGGTACAGAAATCAGCAAGACAAAAAAGGGGATAAACGAGCTGAACTTGATGTCACCAGCTGTGCAAGCCCCACTCCTGCAATGGGTGTTAAATGGATGGCCTCCCCAGAAAAAATCGATGGTTTTAGCTCTTGATGCTTCGTTCCTTTTGTTGCCGATTTACCCTCTTAGTTGTGAGGGTTGTCTATCGCGGCTGCGGTATTCCTGTGGCTTGGAAAGTGATCGAAGCCAAGGCTAAAGGCAGTTGGCAACCCTATTGGCTGGATTTACTCTCCCACCTTACAAACACAATTCCCCAGGACTGGTTAGTTTTGGTGATGGCTGACCGAGGACTGTATGCCAAGTGGCTCGTGCGTTGCAATTCAACAACAGGGTTGGCATCCGTTTTTACGAATTAACCAACTTCGACAGTTTCATCCGGTGGGTCAACCCAGCTTTGTTCCTTTAACCACAGTGGTGACCCAGAACGGTCAAAGCTGGTCAGGTCGAGTAACTTGCTTTTCTAGCAATCCCCTCAGTTGTACCTTGCTGGCTCGATGGGACTCTGGGTACTCAGATCCTTGGTTGATTGTCACCGATCTCGACCCAGATCAAGCTGAGGGTTGATGGTATCGAATGGGTTCACCGATTGAGTGTCTCTTCAAGGATACGTTGGCGGGGAGGTTGGCAATGGCACCAGACGAAAATGACTGACCCCCAAAGGGCTGAGCGTCATTGGTTGGCAATTGCCATCGCCACCTTTTGGGTCGTCAGTGTTGGAGGGGAATCTGATCCTGATCTATCCTTCAACGACTCACAACAGTTACCGGCAACCCCTGTCGAGAGTCAAAACTCTGACACCGGTACACCGAAACCCCGTGTTTTGAGCTGTTTTCGTCGGGGCAAGTTAGCTGATTCTTGCTGCTCTACTCAATCATCTTCCGTTACCTATCGGTCAATTTTTTCCCGATTTTTCTCCAAGTATTCCTTTTCTATCCTCAGCCCTTTATCTTAAAAACCTACCCTTGAAAGAAGGTAGGGTCGCCTTAATCAATAAGTTTCAACCAAAGGTGCCCTTGACCCGTAATTAAATTCGCCACGGGTCGCACCTCTTTTATGCATAGCCTGCCAACCCTAAAGGCGACCCTATCCTTACGGTAACTTCAAGACGCTCACCCTACCGGGTAGAGCGCGGGGCTTCTCGCGGTTCGGCTAACGAAGGCACCAGCTTAATTTATATCCCACAAAGCGCTAAAATAAGCCAGTGACCCTCCCCGTCCTATTCATAGGATTGGGAGTATCAAGCTCGAAATTGATACAATGCCCAAGACTTACACCGTCGAATTTAATCACAAAGGCAACACATACACTATAGAGGTGCCAGAGGATCAAAAAATTCTTGAAGCTGGCCATGGGGCGGGGATAGATTTACCCAGTTCCTGCACCGCTGGAGTCTGTACCACTTGCGCTGCCAAACGAGTAGCAGAAGGCAGTGTAGACCAAACCGATGGGATGGGTTTAGGGCCAGAACTCCAAGCAGAAGGCTATGTGCTGCTGTGTGTAGCTTATCCCCGCTCTAACCTGAAATTTGACACCGAAAAAGAAGATGAAGTGTACGACCGGCAGTTTGGTCAGCCGTGATCAGGTCAGTGCTGCTATATAATCTTAAGTATTTAGCTGTCAGCTATCAGCTATGAGCTATCAGCTATCAGAGGCTTTAACTGCTCCGGGTTTGATGAGTAAAACAAGCAGGGATTTTCAAGCAGCCGTATCAGCAGCCCCAGCTTGTTTACTACCGACCGTTGATTAGCTGACGACTGACGGCTGATAGCTGAATGCTTAAATATAATCAAATACCATTAGCCGAATAGCGAGAAGTAATGGTTAGATAGATTAGGATAGCCAGATTATCCTAATTAGAATTAGGGAGAAAACTATGACAACCCATTTCATTACTGCAGAAATTGACCTCCAAGAGTCCCCTAAGGAACTGCACCAAGCTATTGAAGCAGAACTACAAGAACGGGGAGAACCCCTGCGCTGGGCAGTTACCCATGTAGACCCTGAGCAGGAGAAAGCTACGGTAGAGGCGATTGTGACTAAAGAGCGCAAATAGTAAGTGAATCAGCGTGCCTATACCGTTGTTTTAATCATTCCTACTGGTGTAGGAGCGTCGATTGGTGGGTATGCCGGGGATGCCTTGCCAGTAGCTAGAGCGATCGCACAAGTTTGCGATCGCTTAATCACCCATCCCAATGTCCTCAATGGTGCCCAGTTGTACTGGAACTTACCCAACGCCTTCTATGTAGAAGGCTATGGACTTGACAAATTTGCGGCTGGATGCTGGGGATTACGCCCTGTACATCAGAACCGAGTGGGATTACTCCTGGATCAGGGGATTGAACCGGAACTACGTTTGAGACACCTACAAGCAGCAGATGCCACCAGAGCTACCCTAGGACTGAATCTAACCGACTACGTAGTCACAGATGCTCCCTTAAATGTAGAACTGCGCACAGCAGCATCTGGAGCGAGTTGGGGAACAATTGGAAATCCCGATAGTTTATTGCGAGCAGCCCAAGTCCTGATCGAGCAAGCCGGAGCAAATGCGATCGCAGTAGTCGTGCGTTTTCCCGATGACATTGATAGTCAAGCATTGCAAGATTACCGTCATGGTCGAGGCGTAGACCCCCTCGCTGGTGCTGAAGCCATTATCAGTCACTTGATTGTTCGTACCTTTCAAATTCCCTGTGCTCATGCACCAGCATTGATGCCTTTGCCCATCGATCCTAATTTGTCACCTCGTTCAGCAGCAGAGGAATTGGGCTATACCTTCTTACCCTGTGTTTTAGTAGGATTGAGTCGCGCTCCCCAATTTGTCGTCAACCAAAAAAATTCCCCCTCCTCCCTTGCTAATCCAGATTCTCAAACTATTTCCTCAAAACCAGGGAAAATCTGGGCTGATGATGTAGATGCGATTGTGATACCAGCAACCGCCTGTGGTGGTAGTGCAATGTTAAGCTTTAGCCAGTTGCAAACCCAAATCATTGCTGTTGAAGAAAACCAAACTACTATGGAAGTGCCTCCAGAACCTTTGGGAATTAAAGCAATACGAGTAAACTCATATTTAGAGGCTCTAGGCTTGCTGGTTAGCCATCGTGCTGGGATCAGTCCTAAAGCTCTGAGTCCATCCCTATCATCCCTGCGTCGCTTAAATTTTTGTGACAAAACAAATTCCCGATAATCCCGAACTTGAACCCCTAACCCGCATCCAAGTACTAGTGGCAATGGGTATAACTGCCGTAGTCTTACTAATCTTTGCCAAGCTATGGCTGCAACTAGGCAAGCTGACTCTCCTCCCCATCAAATTTACCCCCAATGCCCTACTTATAGGACTAGCCATGGGGTTGGGAATTACTGGAGCCAGTGGCTTAGTGTATCGTCTTTGGCCAGCTTATCGCCAGAGTGCAGAAGTATACCTAAAGTTAATTCTCAAGCCCCTAATCATACCAGATTTAATGTGGCTAGGACTGTTGCCCGGTATGAGTGAAGAATTACTGTTTCGGGGTGTCATGTTGCCAGCAGTAGGGTTGAATGCTATCGGTATCATAGCCTCCAGTATGCTATTTGGGATTTTGCATCTAAGCGGTATCCAACAATGGCCCTATGTAGTTTGGGCAACCCTTGTTGGTTTGCTTCTCGGGTATAGTGCAGTAGCAACAGACAACTTACTCGTACCAATTGTAGCTCATATCGTGACTAACTTTGTCTCTAGCTTGGTATGGAAATTAGGTAATCTAGAAAATACAACATAGACTAGAAAAGACTATTAAATTTAATTAAAAATTAAATAAAAATTAAAAATTAAATAAAAATTAACAACTAAATAACAATTAAATAATAATCCTCAATAAATTGTGATAATTTTTCTGCCCTGTTCCCTACTCCCTACTCCCTACTCCCTACTCCCTACTCCCTACTCCCTACTCCCTACTCCCTGCTCCCTTTGCTAAATAACAATTAACAATTGATTAATGCGATCGCTTCGACTAGAATCCGATGTTCTTGGACTTGAATCCGGGCATGGAGGGTTTCTGGGGTATCATCGGGTAGCACAGGAACAGCTGCCTGGAAAAGGATTGGACCACTGTCAACATCTAGACTGACCACGTGAACCGTACACCCTGTAATTTTTACCCCAGCCTCAAGGGCTTGTTCCACAGCGCGCACACCTTTGAAAGTAGGTAATAAGCTGGGATGGATATTGAGAATCCGATTAGGGAAAGCGTCTAGGAGTACCTGTGTCACCACTCGCATCCAACCAGCCATCACGACCCACTCCACCTCATACTGTCGTAAAGTTTCGACAATTTGTTGATCGAAATCTTCCCGTTTTTTGGTGTGCCGGTGATTATGTAGAACCGCTGGAATGCCGTATTTTTCAGCTCTAGCTAACGCTTTAATGCCTGGATTATTGTAAATGAGCACGCTGATTTGGGCATTGAGTTGGCCGTTTGCGATCGCACTAGCTATCGCTTCAAAGTTACTGCCACTTCCGGAAGCCATCACTCCCAGTTTCAGAGGGGAAGTAGTCGGTAAGGAGTCTACGCTCTGTTGGGGGGAAATGCTAGGGGAAATCAAGCTCGGGCTGGAATCTGGAGAAGTTAGATTGGCAGTCATATCGGGAAATGCGATCGCACCTTCATAAGCATTACTTTATACATCACAATTTTATAGGCATGTTGATAGAAATTAATATTTGTAACCTTTCTACACCTTTGTTAGTTGTAAGTGTAGGCTAACAGTCGCCCTGATCCAAACACGTGCCTGCACGCCCAATTAATTGTATACAAAGGTTAGTTACCGAGTATAAATTCCTATTAGCTTGGGGTAGTCAAAACCTTTGCTAGCAGGAGATTTAAGCATTATCCTCACTCCACCAGCCGAAACCTAATAAAAATTGAAATTTATCATGAATATGCGGATTTTGAATGATATGATCGCGGTGAAATTAAGAGTAGGATAAAAGGCGATATGATGAGGCAAGCACCTGTTTCTCCTGTGGTGCTAGTTATCTTAGACGGTTGGGGTTACCGCGAAGTAACTGATGCCAATGGGATAGCCCTAGCAAACACCCCTGTAATGGACAGCCTCTGGGCTGCCTATCCGAGTACATTAATTCGCACCTCTGGAAAGGACGTGGGACTCCCAGAGGGTCAAATGGGCAATTCGGAAGTGGGGCACTTGAATATAGGTGCTGGGCGTGTGGTGCCTCAAGAACTTGTGCGCATCTCTGATGCGGTGGAAAATGGCACTTTAAACGATAACCAAGCTCTTGTGCAAGTATGCCGAGACGTTAAATGTCGGGGTGGGAAGATGCACATCGTGGGTTTGTGTTCTGAGGGTGGGGTACACTCCCATCTCAATCACCTCCTGGGATTGCTAGCGCTAGCCAAAGCCCAAAATCTATCTGAGGTCTATATCCACGCGATTACCGATGGTCGTGATACTAAACCGACCGACGGCATTGAAGCAATTCAAAAAATTCAGGATTATATTGATCAAGTTGGCATTGGATGCATAGCCACCATTAGTGGTCGCTACTACGCCATGGATCGAGACCGACGCTGGGAAAGGATTTCAAAAGCCTATGAAGTTATGACTCAGGATGGTCCTGGAAATGCTATCTCAGCAGTACAATTCCTCAAGGAGTCTTATGAGTCAGAAATTACTGACGAGTTTATCTTGCCCACACGGCTTACTCCTGGAGCTGTGACAGCAGGAGATGGAGTAATTTTCTTTAACTTCCGCCCAGATAGAGCCAGACAGCTGACCCAAGCCTTCGTGGATCCTAACTTTGATGGCTTTGAGCGGGAACAGATCAAACCCCTAACCTTTGCCACCTTTACCCAGTATGACCCCAGTTTTCCGGTATTGGTCGCCTTTGAACCTCAGAACTTGACTAATATTCTGGGGGAAGTTATATCCCAGCATGGGTTGCGCCAATTCCGAACTGCGGAAACAGAAAAATACGCCCACGTCACTTACTTTTTTAATGGTGGTCTAGAAGTTCCCTTCGAGGGTGAAGACCGGAAATTGGTGCAAAGTCCGATGGTACCAACCTATGATAAAGCACCAGCCATGTCAGCTAAGGAAGTGACCGATGAAGTGATCGCAGCCATCGAAAAACGCATTTACTCCCTGGTAGTGATTAACTATGCCAACACTGATATGGTGGGCCATACTGGCAATGTGGAAGCCTGCATAGAAGCAGTGGAAACCGTAGACCGCTGCCTAGGACGCTTAATTGATAGGATTATTAAAGTTGGTGGCACTACCCTCATTACTGCTGACCACGGCAACGCCGAGACTATGCGTGATGAGACAGGTAATCCTTGGACAGCTCACACGACCAACCCAGTACCCTTTATCCTAGTAGAAGGGGAAAAATTAAAAATCCCTGGACATGGTACAGAAGTTGCATTGCGCTGTGATGGATGTCTGGCAGATATTGCCCCGACCATCTTGGAAATCTTGCAACTTCCCCAGCCAAAAGAAATGACTGGGCGTTCTATGATCCAACCCGCTAAGTTGGAAGTCCGTAATAATCGGACACCCGTGCGAGTTTCTCTATAACACAGGAAGTTGAGAACCCCTTTGTTTTAACCGAGGGAGAGTTCAAAACTTCTCAATGCCGTAATATTGTCAAAAGAATGGTTAATCAAATCCTGCAAATTATTTGGGTTTTATCTGGCTTGGGTCTGATTATTTTGGTTTTGCTCCATAGTCCCAAGGGAGATGGCCTTGGCGGTATCGGTGGTCAAGCTCAGCTGTTTACCAGCACCAAGAGTGCTGAAAAAGCCCTGAACCGGGTGACCTGGATCTTGGCGATTACCTTTATGAGCTTGACAGTGATTTTAAGTGCAGGTTGGTTAAACCAGTAAATAATTAGAGTTAAACCTTGGGGAGTAGGTGGGATAAAAACGATCAGCAGCTATGGATAGCCCTGTTTCTAGGGGGTGTCACTTGTCTGTTAGTTATGTTGATTCAGTCCAGCACCGCAGCCGGTTTATACCTAAAGTTTAACCAATTAACAGAAGCCTCCTCTGCTATCGTGGCTTCGATGCCAGTCACCTCACCTGCCCTACCAGCTCCTAAGCCTCACCCTCTACCAAATCCCCTTGCCCAGTGGCAAGACCCTACCGGCAGCGGTGATTATTTTTATGAAATCAAGGGGACTCCCTTAGGTTATCTGATCTGGTCTCAGTTTCCCGTGAAGGTTTATGTGGAACACCCCCAACCACCTGCTGTGGTTGATGCTAAGCACCAGCGCTTCCAACAATGGGTTGATGCGGTGTTAAAGGCGGTGGCAGAATGGGGGGTGTATTTGCCCCTAGAACTAGTTGACCAGCAGGAATTAGCAGATATATCGATTTTGCGATCGCGCCCTCCTCTAAAAGTTTCCTTGAACCGTGAGACCGGAACCTTTGATTGGTCTCGCGCTCGCTCAGCCGTTACTCGCTATGAATTTTACCTGGGGCAATCCATCAGGGCACCAGAGCAAATAGTAGATAATCTATTATTACATAAGTTTACCATACTTCTCTCCCCTGAGCAATCCATTGACTACACCCTTGCCACTGCCCGTCACGAACTCGGTCATGCACTAGGTATTTGGGGTCATTCTCCTTTAAAAACTGATGCGCTATACTTTTCCCAAGTTCGCAATCCCCCGAGAATTTCTGCTAGAGACATCAATACCCTCAAACGGATATACCAACAGCCAACTCGCTTGGGATGGCCTTTGCTCAAGGTAAAAAGTAAAAGCTAAAAGGCTTGCATTCATAGGACAAGCCCCAGCTAATATCAAGTCAGGTTGAATACCCATAATTAGAGGGAGGGTGGGACCCACCCCTAACCCCTCCCAGGAGGGGAAGTGTGGGGAGGGTGGGAAGTGTGGGGAGATGGGGAGATGGGAAGATGGGGAGATGGGAACCCACCCCTAACCCCTCCCAGGAGGGGAAGATGGGGAGATGGGGGAGATTTTTATTAAGGGTAATTATCCCGACATGATATAAAACGAAAAATCAAGGTTTTTACTAATAGGTTTTTACTAATAGGTTTTTACGAATAAGTTTTACTTAATAATTTTAAACGAATAGGAAAAAGCGAACTTCGGATCACAGAACTTCAGATTTACAGAGGTTGTACACGGAAAGGGTGCATAAGTCCTGATCCAAATGAGATTGCAAACAAATCCTTGTGACATCCTACTTTCGGCGAGTATTGGGGAAGCTCGAAGCTAGTGGCTGTGAGCTTCAGTCGGTAGGAATACTTACCACTGTGCCAATAGCTCGAGCAATTGTCTGGTTTTAAGGGATTACACTATACTAGTAATTCTTTAAGAAATGGCACAATAGTAGTTCGAATACTATGCTATAACACTCAGTTATGGGTATGACGTTTTCATAGCCATCGGCATCTGAGTTAGTTACTTAGCTTTACCAGAGTGCTCGTACCAAGTTGCAGCTTAAATCGTAACGAGAGGAAATAAGGACTTGGGAATTTTCACCATTGTCCGATAAGTAAATTGCACTTGAAAAACGCAACTTGGTCTTAGCTTTCAGCCCACTTGTCTGATTCATTAGTATCGGACATTTTTGTGGGTAAGATTTTTATTTTCGGTCGTCAGGTGTACATTTACTATTCGGCAAAATACCGTAACCCTAAACTAATAGCCTGAATGTGTCAATCTAGCATCATGCAGACTACCGAAAAAACTCAACCGAAACTTCTCAACCTCAAAAAACGCCTTAGTGAAATTAACGACTTAGAAGCAGCCGCATCTTTGTTGTACTGGGATCAGGCAACCTATATGCCTCCCGGTGGTGCAGCTGCTAGGGGACGTCAGCTGGCTACTCTACAAAAAATTGCCCATAGTAAATTTACTGACCCAACCATGGGCGAACTGCTGGAAGGGTTACGCCCCTATGAAGAAACTCTACCTTACTTTTCTGACGAAGCTAGCTTAATCCGCTGCACTAGAAAAAATTACCACAGAGCCGTGCAGGTGCCAGCGGAATTTATGGGAGAATTCTCTGAACATCGGACAGAAACGTACAGTGTTTGGGTAAAGGCAAGAGCTACCAACGACTTTGCAGCGGTGCGCCCTTACTTAGAAAAAACCCTTGACCTCAGCCGTCAAATGGCTTATTTTTTCCCTGGTTACGAACATATCGCTGACCCGTTAATTGACTTTGCTGACTATGGGATGAAAGTCTCTATTTTGCGGACGCTTTTTTCTCAGTTGCGAGAGGAATTAGTGCCAATTGTGGAGGCTATTACTGCCCAAAGTCCCACGGATGACAACTGTTTACACCAACGATATCCTGAAGAGCAACAGTTAGATTTGACTCTCAAGGTCATGAAGCAAATGGGATATGACTTTGAGCGCGGAAGGCAAGACCAAACCCATCACCCATTTATGATCAACTTCTCTACCGGTGATGTGCGCATTACGACCCGTGTTGATGAAGATGACCTGAGTCAAGCTCTATTTAGCAGCATCCACGAAATGGGTCATGGTCTTTATGAGCAAGGAATTAGACGAGATTTGGAAGGCACTCCTCTTGCCTGTGGGACATCTTCGGGTGTCCACGAGAGCCAGTCCCGACTTTGGGAAAATATAGTTGGGCGTAGTCGGGGCTTCTGGAAATTTTTCTATCCCCAAGTACAATCCTACTTCCCCTCCCAACTGGGTAATGTTTCCCTCAATGCCTTTTATCAGGCCATCAACAAGGTGCAGCGGTCTGTAATCCGCATGGATGCTGATGAGGTGACTTACAATCTCCACGTCATGATCCGCTTTGACTTAGAACTGATGATGCTTGAGGGTCGGCTGCAGGTGAGGGATTTACCGGAAGCCTGGAATGAACGCTATCGTGAAGATTTAGGGGTTGTTCCCGAGAATGACAGTGACGGGGTGTTGCAAGATGTTCACTGGTACACTGGTCAGATTGGGGGAATGTTCCAATGCTACACCTTGGGTAACTTGATGAGCGCCCAGTTTTTTGAAGCTGCAGTAACGGAACAGCCTGAAATTATACCAAAAATTGAGCAAGGAAACTTTAGTACGCTCCATAATTGGTTGAAGGACAACATTTACCAACACGGTTGCAAATACACAGCAGCTGAATTGATTAAGAGCGTCACTGGTACTGCTTTACGCATCGATCCATTCATCCGCTACATCCGGCACAAGTATGGGCAGCTTTACATGCTTTAATATTTGTTTGTGCCAAAAAAGTGGTTTTGCGAGAACGTTGTCCATATATCTAAAAGAATATCTATTCCTGATCTGTAGTGCGCGGGAATCACTATTCTTTAGAGGAATTTTTTATAGGGTTGTTGGTTTAAATATAGTTGACTTGTATTTGGGTAGTTTTAATGCTCAACCTAATTCAGGATGTTCTCGAAAGTGACGAAAAGAGCGATCTACGTCACTTTACCAGCCAGTTAAAAACCGCAGAACCCAGGTATTTACTGCGCAACGAAATTCTGGCTGCTTTTAACAAAATAGGGGGAGTTTGAGGGGGCGAAATTCTCCCACCTGGCCGTAGGCCACGCTACGCGAACGTTCAGGTGGGGGATGGATAGCCCCTTGGCCAAAGGCCACGCTACGCGAACAAATACTAGAAACCTGTTTCCTGACCCAACTCTCTATATATTCTCCAACGCTTACCCCGGAGTCTTTAGCTGCGAGCTGTAACCATTTCCAAGTAGTGTCTGTAAGCCAGATTCCGTGTTGTCTTTTTAGCTCGTCATAATGAGCAGGTGCTCCTCTCATTCTTTTCTGAGGTTTTTTCCTTCTTGTACTTGACATTTCTATTTATCATCAACTATACTAATAGTATAACAAACAAAAAACACAAGATTCAAGGGGGTGATTCCACTTATGGCGACTCTCAGGCAGACATTCCGTCTATATCCCAATAAAACGGCTGCATCAAAGATGTTTTATGCAAGAAAACTTCACCAATTACTCTACAATGCCGGGATAGCTGATCGCCGCTATGAGTGGAAAGCAAACAAAAAATCTATTGGATACCTTGAGCAACAAAATTGTTTACCCGATTTCAAGAAGTGTTGGCCGGAATACAAGGAGTTGTATAGCACTTCTTTGCAGGCCACTCTGAAGAGAGTAGATTTTGCCTATAACCGCTTTTTTCAAGGGTTAGGTGGAATTCCAAAATATAAGCCAATCCGAAAATACTCTGGATGGACTTATCCCAGTAAAGCTGGGTGGAAAGTTAATGCTGATGGGAAGAATGGTACCTTAACTCTAAACGATCTTGACCTAACTATAAAAATGCGTGGTCAGGCAAAATATTGGGGGACTCCAACGACCTTAACTATCACTTACAAGCCTGGTGTCAATACTTGGTATGCTTCAATAACTGTCAAGACAGAAACTCCTAATCCTAAATATGGGTCAAAATCTGACTTAACTTACGAGAAGATTGTAGCCTATGACCTAGGAACTGAGACAGCTATTACAGCTTTTAATGGCAGTGAGTTTGAGGAAATAGCTAACCAGCGCTTCACAAAGACTCTAGAAACCAAGGTGAAGGCAGCCGGGAAGGAGAAACGGAGGAAACAGGCTCCTAATTTTAAAAAAGGCATAAAAGCGTCTAAGCGTTGGAAGAAAGCGAACAAAAAGGAATCTCAGCTAAAAAGAAAAGCTGGATTAGCGCGCAAAGATTGGCAACATAAGGTTACGTCAGATTTATCTAGTCGTTATGACATCGGCGTAACTGAAAAACTCAACACGAAAGGGATGACCCGAAAAGCAAAAAAAGGGTCAAAAAGAAAGAAGCAAAAAGCTGGATTGAACAAAGCCATTTTAGATGTAGGATTTGGCACTCTAAATAAAATGCTGACCTACAAAATCAAACTAAAAGGTGGAATTGTCCTTCAACTACCGACCAGAAAATTAAAGCCATCTCAGCGTTGTCCAGAGTGCGGAAAAGTTCACAAATATTGGGCTGAATTGTCAAACAGATACCATGTTTGTAACGCTTGCGGGTTTGAGTTTGACAGGGACAAGACAAGCACAATGGTAATGTTCAATGCAGCTAATGGAAAGCAGCCGGGGTACGGGACTGACCTCGAAAAACGTGGATTTTCTAGCTCTACTTCAAAGGCCAGTAAGCATACTGGATCTATGAAGCAACTAGGAAAGATGAAGCGTCAAAAATCACGCTCTAAAGACGGGTCTGCTGACACCCCGTCCTGGCCGTAGGCCACGCTACGCGAACGTCCAGGGCGGGGTAGTTCATTGAATACTGCACTAACCACAAAAAATCCGAATACTTTTATCATTCTTCTCATTTAGGGAAGCTGATTTATTACACCCAAGAAATTATTCTGGAAGATGAAAGTCTATGCTTGATTATCCGACCAAAAATTGCGGCTAAAAGAGCTTTCCGTCTGTTTGAAGACTTAAGGGCGCAAGAGGTTACACCAGAGGAACTGCTGAATATACGCGATCGCTTTGTCAATCGCTACAACCCCAAGGTCGGGGAGGTTCTCCAGCTGGATTTTCAGCCGTTTTATGACTACAGCCCAGTCATTCGCGATCCCAAGAATATTGGTAAGGGAGTCCGCTTCCTAAACCGCTATCTCTCCAGTAAACTCTTTCAAGACCCTGAGCAGTGGTTGGAGTCGTTGTACGGTTTCTTGAAAGTGCTTTATTTCCAAGGAAACCAGCTACTGATTAACGAGCGCATTCACAATCACCAGCAACTCTCAGAACAGGTGAAGTTGGCCTTGGAATTTGTAAGCGATCGCCCAGACAGCGAATCCTATGATAAATTCCGCTTTAAGCTGCAAGAGATGGGTTTTGAAGCAGGCTGGGGAAACACGGCTAGTCGGGTGCGGGAAACCTTGGCAATGCTGGATGAATTGATTGATGAACCGGATGATAGGGCATTGGAACAGTTCCTATCCCGCATCCCAACGATTTTCCGGATTGTCCTGGTATCGGTTCACGGCGTTGTTCCATCTGATTTATAAGCCTCGGGCTAAAAAGCTTTTGGAGGAGCATATGCGTCGATAATAGGATTAAGTGCGTCAGTGCTCAGTGTTCAGAGTAAAAACTCACCAGTGTCAACTACCGCACACTGAGCCATTGATGGCACTTATTTCAGGAAACAGAGAATTGAACATCGAATGCAGCGATCGCATAACTATACCCAGCAGCCAAAGGAAGAAGACTACAGCGAAATTATTGATGTGCGCTCCCCGAGTGAGTTTGCTGAGGATCATATGCCAGGTGCGATTAATCTACCTGTGCTCGATGATCAGCAACGGGCTAAGGTGGGGACTATATATAAACAAGTGTCTTCCTTTGAAGCTCGTAAAATTGGTGCCTCTCTAGTTGCTGGGAACATCTCTCGACATCTGGAAAGTCACTTTGCTGCTAAGGATAAAAATTACCATCCCTTGGTCTATTGTTGGCGGGGTGGACAGCGTTCCCAGAGTTTGGCAGCAGTGTTAGTTCAAATTGGCTGGCAAGTTACAGTTCTCGACGGGGGATACAAAACCTATCGAGCTTATGTAAGGGAAGAATTAGAACAGTTGCCACAACAGTTTACTTACCGGGTATTGTGTGGACTAACGGGTAGTGGGAAAACCCTGATCTTGCGGCAACTTGCTAAGCAAGGTGTCCAGATGCTGGATTTGGAAGAGTTAGCAAATCATCGAGGTTCGCTGCTGGGTCAAGAGTGGGAAGGTGAACCATTATCTCAACCGTCACAAAAATGGTTTGAATCCCTGCTATTGGAAAAATTGCAACGCTTTGATGTCGATAAGCCAGTATGGGTAGAAGCAGAAAGCAATAAGATTGGAAAAATTTATTTGCCTCATTCAGTATGGCAAAATATGAAGGATGCTAGGTGTGTGGAAGTTGAGTTACCCCTGGCACGTAGAATTGAATGGTTGTTGCAAGAGTATCCTCACTTGCTTACTAACCCTGAGTTTTTCAAAAGTAAGCTAGAGTGTCTAAGGTTTCGCTATGGCTGGAAAAAAATTAACCAGTGGTATGGGATGATTGATGGGGGTCAAGGTCATGCTTTGGTAGGAGATTTGCTTGAAAGTCATTATGATCCAGCTTACCGCCGCTCGATTAGTAAGTGTTATGGAAATGTAGTATCGACGTTACCGATTGTGGATTTATCAGAGCACAGTGTTCAGACTTTTGTCAATAGTTTAGTGTCTTGGACAGAATTATGCTCAGGATAGTTAATCAGCAAGTCAATATTTTATGTCCGAGGACTTATCAAATTCGGATGATTACTTACTGATAAAAAAGAATGATATCGTGTCCGGTTGTTTCGGTTAAGTTCATAGTTGAAGTTTTTTACTCATTACCCTCAATTATTGCACAATTGGGCAACGCTAAATTATGACTCATGCAACGCTTCTGCCCGTTCCCAGTCCTCTGGCACCCCATAGTTTTGAGACTTTTGGCAGCGTTTGACATAGAGCATGGCTGCTTTATCCTGGGGATTAGTTTGTAAAACTGACTGAAATATCTGTTCAGCTTGGGCGAAAGCTTGCCGATGGTAGAGAAATGCAGCTTGTTCAAAGTTACTCTTAGTTTTTATCTTTAACTGCTTCAGTTGCGGCTGATCTTGATCAAATAGCTCAAATACTGCCACCGGTTTATTTTTTACTTTAACTTTGACTCGATCCAGAAACCTATAACTGTACTTTTGAAACTCATTCAGGTTATAGAGGGTTTGTTGGCTAATCATAATCCCTGCACCATAAAGTTTGGTTAATCCTTCCAAGCGGGAAGCAAGATTCACTGCATCAGAAATCACCGTACTTTCCATCCGCTTTTGTTCACCGATGGTTCCTAGCATTAAGCTACCTGTATGTAAACCAATACCGATAGTAATCGGAACATAATCACTTTGGCACCGATGCTGGTTGTAGACCGCCACTGTTTGTTGCATCTCAAGTGCACCTTGAACCCCATCATCCGCTGACTCAGGAAAAAGTGCCATAACTCCATCTCCAATGTACTTATCAATAAACCCGTTGTGAGCCCGGATTGCTGGACTAACTCGACTCAGATAACTATTAATAAAATTCAAATTTTATTGAGGATATAACTGTTCTGATAGGCTGGTAAAAGAGCGAATATCAGCAAAAATAACAGTCATTTATTTTTGAACATAGTTCCCTAATTTAACATCAATAATACTGTCATATCCCAGGAAGCGCAAAAAGTCATGGGGGACAAACTTACCATAAGCAGAGGTAATTTTATAAAGCCGTAGATGACTTTTAATTCGGGCTAACAATTCATGCTTATAAAAAGGCTTAGTCAGATAATCATTTACCCCACAAGTAAACCCTTCCACCAAATCAGAAACTTGATTGTTGGCGGTTAACATGATCACCGGAAGTTCACTGGGCAAAAACTTCTGGCGAATTTTTTCACAGACTTCATAGCCCCTCATGCGGGGCATCATCACATCCAGTAAGATCAAGTCAGGCTGGAAACGACTTGAGAGAATTTCTAAAGCTTCTAAACCATTAGTGGCTGTAGCGATCGCATAATTTTCCATGGAAAGATAATTGCTAATAACCTGGCGGTTGACTGGTTCATCGTCCACAATCAAAATTTTGATATATCCACTGTCTGCTGCTAAGGCTCCAGTGAAGTTCGGGGTTTCATTGGTGAAGTCGGGGACTGGAGCGATGGATTCAATTGGTGGAAACTCTTAGTATCAGTGTACCATCATCTAATCGTTCTGCTCCTAAGTTGTCTTTATTCTCTAAGCCTAATCCAGTAAATGTGAGGGTATTAAAGATCTGAAGCTGCTGCCAAAAGTAACGCTCTAATTCAGGAATATCTTGCAAATTCAATTGACCTAGATTAATGGCAGTGGCATTAATCTGATTAACTAGATGAGGAATGGTTAGGTAAGCCTCCAAATTCTGCTCAACCCGAGCATTGACTTCTTCAAGCAGTTGAGTCGCAACATCATTAACCGCTGTCTTGCCGTTTCTATAGGACAGATATCCCACAAGTCCCACTGCTGCGAAGATTTGCAGGACAAATGGTATGACCAAGATCAGGGGAAGGGTAACTTTCCCAGAAACCTTGGAAACCCCTTGGGCTAAAGATTTGAATAACATTTGCTTGTGCCATCCTGCTTGACTGACAAATCGTTAGGAGTTACATTCACAGAATTCCCAGAAATCAAGAAAAAGTAGCGTCAGCACCCTTGACTGAAGTAAGGAGGCTTAAAGTCCTTTATTTCCTGATGCCTGAATGCTTAAAAAGGACTTAATAAATCTTTATCTGGAGTATTGCCTTTTTTGTGATAAAATTCTCTCACCGAAGTATAATAGAGTTATTTTTACATTAACTCTAATGTTAGTTTTGGTTTGGAACTATTAAAATGCTTACTTTAAAAGGGTTCTCAGTGGCTACAGTTGCCGTCGTTTTGAGCAGTTGCTTAATACCTGAAAAAGCCTTGGCTAGTCGTCTTGATTTCACAGCTGAAGCGATTGGCAGTTCAACTCCTTCTACAATACTAAATGCCAGTATTGGTCAAACCCTACAAAACGGCGATTTTACCATAGAAAGGACTGGGGATAACACCACCCTTGGTAATGGGATTGATGAAGATACCAGTTGGAGCTTTGATTTTTCTGACTTGGCGACATCAATCAATGACTTATCGCAAGCGGAACTAATTTTAGACCTGACACCACACAACGCCCTGATTACTACCGATTTATTTGGTATCATAGGATTGGATACTATTACTATTGATCTGATCCGCAATCTCCCAGTAGGAACTAAGCAATCGCTGTCTTTAAATTTACTGGAGTTTTACGACTCAGGAGAAATCGTGAACGTCTTTAATGCCAATAGTGGCAAAATTCCGGTATTTTATGGAGATGATGCCATTGTATCTCGTGCTGAGCTGTCATTGTCTACAGGTGAAAGAGTTCCCGAACCTGCTTCTACCCTAGGAATTTTCGCTTTGGGGGCTTTAGGAATTAGTTCAGTATTGAAGCACGAACTCAAACAGCAGAAACAAGCAAAGCAGTAATCTTCATCAAGATTGATAACTAGTCAACCGGACACAATATAACTAAAAATATAATAAAAATATAACTAGTGTGTTGTTGACGGTTGATTAGTGAACTGTTAACTGTTAACTTTTCACTTTCAATCGTCAACCATGGCCTTAAGGCCGTAGGCCACGCTGCGCGAACGGCCACGCGTGCGCGTTCAACAAAAATTTCATCAACGTAGCAAAGCATTCCAAGTAGCAGGACCAACAATGCCATCAGGTTCTAGTTTGAACTTGCGCTGAGCCGTTTGTACTGCGGCTTTCGTAACCTCTCCAAATACCCCATCTACTGTGGCTTTTAAAAAACCAAGAGATTTCAGTCGCCTCTGCAATTGCTGGACTGCTGGACCACGCATACCTTGTCGGAGAATTGGTAAGGTTATAGCGCTAGGCTTAGTTCTCTCAACAGTGACCGCATTGCCTGTTGTGGTAGTGCGATTACCAAAGCTAGTGCTGGTTGCTGGGGAGGAAGGGTTGGAACTAGTTGTGGTGGTTTGGGTAATAGCTTGTGTGATGGAAGGCGTCGGAAAGGATGAAGCTGAGATGCCATCAGAGGTGGTCGGGGGTCTTATACTTGCTGAGGGTAAGGGATTTGAAGTAGAGGTTGAGGATGTTGGATTGGGTGGGATGCTCGGAAACAGAAGATTCCATTCAGCAGCTCCCATGATGCCATGGGGAGTCAAACCCGCTTCTTGCTGCAACTTGGAGACAGCCATCGCAGTATTATCTCCATAAAACCCATTTACCTCTCCTGTGTAATACCCTAATAATTTAAGAACTGCTTGTAATTCAGATACTCTTTCCCCCTCACTACCAATATCGAGAGTTGGTCGGTTGATTTTGACTGGGGTAATTGCTTGAGCCAGTTTTGGGACAACGCCATTGGCTTCAAGGGCAACTGCTGGCAAGTTCCCTAAGCTAAGGGCTACTGATCCAAAGATAGTTATACCGATGATGCTGTTAGTGGTGTGTATAGAATCCATATCTTTACAGCCAATTAAATCTTGTCACGACTTAATTTAACTTTATCGATTCAAGCGGATTTATAGACAACAATATATTGAGATCTCCCCCGGTTAAAAGGTAAAACACGGGAGAGACCTCAAGTTTTTAGTTTGCTCTGTTAACCGAGGAAGTTGATTGCTTCAGCAGGTCCGACTAGAGAAATATAAGGTTCAATGAAATAACGATTAGCTGCTGCTTGAGCCATCTCTGGAGTAACCCTTGTCACATCCTGTTGAAACAGGGTATCAAACTCAACTCCTAGCCCGATCGTCTCATACCAGCCATAGACTTGAGCTAGCTGACCATTAGTTTGTTTACCTAGTGCATACTGACCAAGAAGCTTATTTTTGGCAACTTGCAATTCATCCTGACTCAGTTGTTGAGAACAAAGACGTTCCACTTCGGTAACCAGACCAACCAGGGCAGTTTCTGTATTTTCCGGTGCTGTCCCCATGTAGGCTATAAACGTAGAAGCCGACTGGCGTGTCGGAAACAATGCTGAGACATCATAGGCTAAACCCCGTTTTTCTCTGAGTTCTACAAACAAGCGGCTAGAAAGACCATTGCCCAGGTAGGTATTCAGGAGTTTCAGCGTAGCAAAGTCAGCCTCTTGTACGGCTGAGGTAAGATAACCCAGCATCACAATGGACTGCTGCGTCTCTTGGGCAGTGGTCACTTGGCAGGGTTTTGCAATCGGGGAGGGTAAGGAGGGTTTGCTCAGGGGTGTATCGGGAACTTGCCAATCCCCAAACACTTGCTCCACCTGCCCAATCGCATCTTCTGAGTTAATACGACCTGCAATACTAATTATGAGGTTATCAGGGCGGAAATAAGTCTGATGATAGTGTTCTAAGTCAGCTCGACCCAGTGTAGATACGGTAGCTTCTTCTCCCAACACTGAAAAGCCGTAGGGATGGTCTTGATACATTGCTTGTCGCAATTGCTTATAGGCAATGTTAAAGGGTTGCTCCTGTTGCGCACGAATAGTTTGAATGGTTAGGTACCTTTCTAGGTCTACTTCAGCATCTGGGAAACTAGGCGATCGCAAAATCTGCCCTGCTAGCTGTAACATTTCAAACCAGTCAGCTGCAACGGTTTTCAGGGAGAGTAGAAAATAATCGTTAGCCGCATCAGCACCAAGTTGAGCCCCCATAGACTCGACCCGTTCGGCAATGTCTATAGAGGATAAGTCTTGGGTTCCCTTGGTCATAACTGCTGAGACGAGGTGAGATAGCCCAGCTTGGTTTGGTGGATCGAACTGACTACCTGCCCGAATAAATAGACGGCTGGCAATGATATCAGCAGCAGCATTTTCAACTACAATCACCACGATGCCATTATCTAGCACTGTGCGATGGATATTCTGTTGTTGCTTTAGTGTGATATTAGGCATGATAGTCTTAAGTCTTAGGCTGGATAGTTTTAGGTTTTAGGCAAATTTCAAATTTCAAATTTTCAATGCACGAATTTCAACTTTGACTACATGCCTTTGTGAGGATTTACTACCTTTAATTAGTTACAATATAAGCTATCCTGTTGATGATTGTGATAGCTCAGGCGATAGATATAAATATACCGCATCGGCTAAGTGCATTAGGTCTAAATCTCTGAGCTTTTGAATCTCAAAATGAGTTACGATTTCAGCTATACTTTAAGCCATACTGTTGAGGATTGTGATAGCATAGCGATGGGGAGAAAGATACCGCTGGGCTAAGTGCATTACGTCATTAGCTGTTAGCTTTTGAATCTCAATCGGATAACTATAGGCTGCTTCTGCTGTAGCAATAATGTTGTAGTAACCATACAAACCAGCAAGTTGACCAGCAGATTCTGTGGAAAAAATATAGTCGTTATAGAGCTGACGTTGACAGCGTTTGATTTCTGTGGTTGACACTGGTGTCTGTTGCAATTGCCACAGGTGTTCCCTAATTATTGCTTCTACCTGTTCTAGGTACTCGGGTTCTAGGTAGGCGGTAATAGTAAACAAACTCGAATCACGCTGTAGAGAGAAGCTACTACCAATGTCTTGCACTAATTGTTTCTCTTCCCTTAATTCTCTTACCAAGCGAGAAGAGCGTCCATCAGCCAGGAGCACAGAGAGTAAATCCAAACCACAAGCATCCCCAAGCTGATCTATCCCTGGTCCGTGCCAAGCCATCAATAGACGTGAGTGCTCCAGGCGAGGCAAGTTTAGTTCCTGACGCCTAATTCCGATAAATGGTGGTTCAGCTATCACCTCTGGTTTAGGACAATCAGTGGGGGAAGGAAAATCTTGAAATGACTGGTTAACTATAGTTAATGCTGATTCTTGGTCAATATCACCTACAATCACCACAGTCATATTTTGCGGCTGGTAATGGCATTGGTGGAAACAGCGCATTTGTTGGGGAGAGTGAGCCATCAAATCCGCTTCAGTACCCAGAATCGGTCTGCCATAGGGGTGACGTTGGTAAACGCTCTCAGAAAGAGCCTGAAATCCAACCCAATCAGGATTATCGTAGCTGCCACGAATTTCTTCTAACACCACACACCGTTCCCGGACAAATTCTTCTTCAGGAATAGCAGGATGCAAGAGTAATTCTGCCAAGGGAGGCAGGGTGTGTTTTAAGTACTCAGAAGCACTGGTTACGAAAAAATGAGCAAAGTCATGGCTAGTAGCCGCATTCGTTACACCACCGTGGCTTTCAATCACATAGTCAAACACACCAGGAGCAATGGTCTCGGTGCCTTTAAAAATCATGTGTTCCAAGAAGTGAGCCATGCCATACCATTCATCTGGTTCTGCGATCGCACCAGCACCAACCCACACATCCGCCACTACTACTGGTGTAGCGCTTAGGTATTGATGAATGACATTCAAGCCATTGGTCAGTTTGAAAACACTAGCAGGAAACTTTACTTGAGGTAGGGGCTCAGATAACAATGCTTCTAATCTCAATGTGTAACTTTTTACATGATATTACTTAACGTTAATTTTGATTAACCCAGTGTTAAAGATCATGATTACTACTTCAAACTTCCCCTAACTAAGTGCCAGGAACGTCTAGGACGACTATTTACCGGTAAATTCCGGCATGTGCTGGCAAAAGCTGTAAGTGTATCCATCTTTTCGGTGTATTGCTGATATATCTTGAGGAAAGCAGCTCTTATAACCTTTCATTCCTAACGGGGTAAATCCAAAGCTTCCTTTGCTTCTAGGGGTGACTTTGCCTATCCCTAGTTTTTGATGCTTGGCTATGTCCCCAGTGAGCCAGCCTTTGATTGGTTTGAGTGGGTTGTGTCTAATGGGATAACCGTATTTGTTAAGTGCTGCTTTCTGTCTCCCTCCCTGCCCCTTGCAAGTGACTAACAGCGGCTGAGAGGTTTTCAAGACCAAGGTCTCAATATTCCCAACACAAGCGGCATCAATCCAGTGCTGCTTAGGTAGTCCTAATCTAGTCCGGTTGTATTTGGTTTGCGCTCCCGTTCCGGTGACCACAAACTTGATTGATCGAAGTACCTTTACTAACTTGTTACGAGTCGTATTCACCGCTGCTGCATCCGGTAATGGTTGCTTAGTTTTAGTTTTGATTTTCTGAAGTAGATTTGGTTTCTTTTTTAGGAATTCCTCTATGGGTTTGTTTCCTTTCCGTTGATTGCATTTTTCGCAGGCTAAGCAGAGATTACTGACCCGATTACTTCCACCCAATGACTTTGGGTGAATGTGTTCGATCTGCAAGGGAACAGACTGTTTACCGCAATAGGTACATTCTCTTCCCCATTTCTCAAGTAAGTACTCCTTTACTTCGTAGCCAGCTAGTTCACCTTGTTGGTACTCAACACCATTGATTTCAGGGTTCTGCATTTTCTGGGTATCAAACTTAACTCTTTCGACCCAAACCTGATTGATTGGACAGAACTTAATTAATCGTTTCACCCAGGTTTCAATAGTCAAAACCCTGTGCTCTAAGCTAGGGGCAAGCCAGCCTTCTTTTCGTCTACGGTTAAGGAATCTTGGTTTTCTGTAGCGGGTGTTGCGATTACGCCTTCGGTGTCTTACAGCTTTTCTAGACTCTAGTTTTTTCTTGATCAATCCTCCCCTGTGTTCTAATTCCATTCCCCAAATAACTTGGTTGTTTTGGACTAGGGCAAATCCGGTGACCTTGCTGCCAGGGTCAATCTTGATTTGACAAGGTGAGATAGTTGGATTATCAATCGCAGTCTTCAAGATGATTGTGAACGGGTACATTCTGAAAACCGCTGCCTTGCCTTTGTCTAATAACCGACGAGCTTTCTTTGGGGAAATGGGGTTTAATGGTTGGTTTTTTGTGTCAATAACAAAAACATAATTTTGCATGATTAATGCATCTCAATTCGGTAATGTGTTCCTAGACAATGTTGGGATGGCTTGTTGAGCTAACCACACATTTTGCCTTTATCTTAATGATTAGCGACAGAGCCAGAAGCTGGAGTTCACCCCTGGGTGTCATGACCAAACCAACGTAGGAAGTAAATCATTAAACTAAGCCGGTGAGTCGCCTCACCGACTCGTCTTCAAAACCGTACGTGATACTTTCGTATCATACGGCTCCTCATCATAGGAATCCTTGTCAGTGGCACCTCTAAAACGGATTTTCAT
>NZ_JAAHHU010000540.1:0-2892 GCF_010672095.1 Moorena sp. SIO3I6
CATTGTTTCAAAGAGTACTAAAAGACTTACTAGTTTTGTTAAACCAACGTTGGCAGCAAAGAAACAGAGAAAGTCCGGTAAGCGTTAAAAGAGCGAGAAAGTATTTTGAACGTTTGTGGATAGTAGACATTTCCATAATATAATCAAATTCCAAAAAATAGACTATAATAAGTAAATATTGTTCGATCCAAAAAAATAAATGGAAAAATATACTTGGAACTATATCCAGAAAAACCCTAAACAAACCAAAAGACTATTAGGTATTGATTATCAACAATTATAGCAATTAATTGAACTAGGTAAGCTTCTCAATAAAAGAAAGCAAGAAGAAATTGAGAAAACTAAAATTAGAATCAATCAAGCAGGAGGAGGAAATCATCCTAAACTATTAGAGTCAGAGCAAATCGTTTTAATGTTAATTTATTTAAGGTATCATTTGAGCTTTCAACTTTTAGGACTTATTTTTAAAATCAGTGAATCAACGGCTCATAATATTTTTACTTATTGGCAAAAAAATTGTGAAAACGACTTACCTACCAGTTGATTATCACAAGTAAAAAAGTTTCAAAAAGAATAAAAAATTATTGAACAATTAGATAATGATGAATTGATTTTAGACAGTACTGAGCAGTCTATTGAAAGACATTATGATTATCAATAGCAAAAAAAATATTATTCATAAAAGCAAAAAATACATACTTTTAAAAATCAATTTATTGTTTTACCAAAAGCTGATCGCGCTGATTGACTGACAAAAGTTAGGTTGAAAATGGCTCAAATACTTACCAGACTTGTAAGAGCAAGACTTGACTAAAGGGAGTGTTTCCCCGCATCCTCAGGACAGATACCACTCAAATCCTAGGAATGCGATGAAAAAAAACTCCCGACTCTACAATGCCTTGAAGACATGGATAAGTCAACCCTGTGAGTGGGCACACCTGAGCCACCTAACCACCTGTTTATGGATGGTGGCAGCCCTGATTCAGACAGGGGAAGTGAAGCAAGCCCCGATGGATTCCCTACATCCCGTGTCGTGGCCAATATGCTCAAAGCAAACAACGCCGAATGCACCGTTGGCTGCATAATGCCCGAATCAATGTCCATGGCCAATAGGCCACGCTACGCGAACGATGGTACAAACCTTTGATTAAAGCAGCCTTGGCGGTAGGACTTGATGGGTGTATTTACTTGAGTTTAGACACCTCGATGTTTTGGGATGAGTACTGTCTGGTTAGATTGGTAGTGGTGCATCGAGGACGAGCCTTACCAGTGAGCTGGCGAGTGATGAAGCATCAGAGTGCAACGGTAGCATTCAAAGATTATCGGGAGATGCTCCAACAATCGATACACCTTTTACCCAAAGAGGTTAAGGTGATCCTACTGGCAGATCGAGGGTTTGTCCACACCGATTTAATGAAAGCTTTGACCAATAAATGGGGAAGGCAAATCCGGATTCGTCTGAAAAAGGACACTTGGATTTGGCGAGCAGGTAAAAGTTGGCATCAGCTCAAAGATTTCCATGTTCTACGGGGTGAGGTCTTGTGCTTTCACAATGTCAGAGTGCACAAGGAATATTGGTATGGTCCAGTTGATCTGATTTTTGGTTGCAACAATGTAAATGGTGATAATGGGCCATTGTTAGTGATGAAAATACCACCCTTCAAACCAAAGCCCGAATATGGGTTTCGCTTTGATATTGAGGAAAACTTTTTAGATGACCAGTCCAATGGATGGAATGTGCAGAAGTCTCAAATTCGCTCAGTAAAGCGCCTTATCTCGGTTGTGGTTCATTCTAGCTGTGGCTACGTTGTACGTCACGGCTCAAGGGGTTGAGGTGGTAGAGTCTGGTAAACGTCGATGGGTTGACACTCACTGGCGCACGAGGAAACAGCTATTTTCGGTAGGGTTTGGAGTGGGTCAAATCATATGAGCGAGAATGGCTGGAAATTAATTCATCGGGTTTGTTTTTC
This sequence comes from Moorena sp. SIO3I6, assembly GCF_010672095.1. NCBI lineage: Bacteria > Bacillati > Cyanobacteriota > Cyanophyceae > Coleofasciculales > Coleofasciculaceae > Moorena > Moorena sp. SIO3I6. The sequence goes on from NZ_JAAHHU010000540.1 coordinate 1,971, forward strand.
CAGCAATCATGACCCTTATCCTGCGATGGCTTCGCGCAAACAACATCAGCAACGGCACTATCAACTAGAGTTTAAGGTACAAACGTACCAATATGCTGTTGAATAGTTTTGTCAGTCAACCAGGCTGATCGCGTAGCGTGGCCTACGGCCTTAGATCTTGTCGATGTAGTAATCGGAAAACCTGGCCCTATGAGTGATATTAAAATCTGTCGAAAAACTTTGAGTAAATTTAATGATCAACAAACTTTTAGTGGGGATAAAGCTTACATTGGAGAAACTCAAATCACAACTCCCTATAAAAAACCGAATAATGGAGAATTAACAGAGACTCAAAAATCCGAAAATAAAGCTTTATCATCTAATCGAATTTTTATTGAACATTTAATTAGAGTTTTAAAAGTTTTTAAAATATCTCAAGAAAGATTTAGTTTGCGTAAAACTCGATATAAATCAGTTTTTTTAACTGCGGATTAGTGCGATTAAGAATTGGGTCGCTAATTTTAGAAGTAATAAAATCGGATGTTTCAGAGCAATTGATTGACGTTATCATGAGCCATATTTTTCCTATAAAATTAGATTTTGTGTCTTCAAACCATTATTAATTCGTTCTTAAAGCTAAATTTTAAATTAGGTCTTGACAAACTTGTTTTCCTTGCTGTGACTGGGTTATGGTTTTTTGGAGATGTCTAGTGGATGCTTCGACATTAGAGGCATTGTTTCGTAAGCTAAAAAGTTTAGAAACAGTACCTCTGGGTCAATTAGGAGGTAGAATCTGTACGGTGGTAGAAGAAACAGGCTTTCCAGTCGAAACCTGGTTTAAATCTAATCCTTACACCCATGAGAGTAACTTTGTGCCCAACTTGTTAGAATTGATCCCAGCCAAAACGCTACTCATCTTAGATAGAGGGTTTTGGAACTTTCG
>NZ_JAAHHU010000541.1:0-2872 GCF_010672095.1 Moorena sp. SIO3I6
ACAAGACACCAAAAATATAAAACTTGAAAAAATCGCAGAGTCACTCCCTTTACCCATTCAATTTCAATCACGACGTAAAAAACTACAGAGATTTTTGTCTTTGCCAGTATTTGATGTCAAATATTTGTGGTTTCCAATTATTAAAGAATGGATAAATCAAACATTTCCTAAAGAGAAAATAATCTATTTAGCTATCGATAGAACTAATTGGAAGGACAAAAATTTATTGATGATTAGTCTAATTTATAAAAATCGAGCAATCCCAATTTATTTTGAACTTCTTTCAAAACTTGGTTCAAGTAATTTTTCAGAGCAAAAACAAATAATATCAACTATTATAGGGCTATTTGATGGCTATGATGTTGTCATTTTGGGTGACCGGGAATTTTGTTCAGTTAAATTGGCTGAGTGGCTAGATAAACAAGGTTTTAAGTTTTGTTTAAGACTTAGAGAAAACGAGCAAATTGAGCTCAAAAATCAGGGGTGGATTTCCTTGAAAAACTCGGGATTGAAACCGGGAATTTCGTTATTTTTTGAAAAGGTTAAAGTCACCAAAACTAAACAAGTATCAGGATTTAGTATTGCCTGTAAATGGAAGAAAAGTTATCGAAATTCAGTAACAAAAGAAGGTTGGTTTATTCTAACAAATATGAGCGAAGTATCTGAGGCAATATCCGCTTATAAAAAACGTTTTGATATTGAGGAGATGTTCCGAGATTATAAAAGCGGTGGATATAATATGGAAGGCAGTAATGTTGTCGGCGAACGCTTTATATCTTTAGTTATTATAATCTCTTTTGCTTACTTTATTGCAACTATTCAGGGAGAAAAAATTAATAAAAAAGGAGTTCAGAACTATGTAGCTAGAGTCAAAGAATATGGGCGATCAACTAAAAGACATAGTAATTTTTATATTGGAATGTATGCTCAAAAATGGATTAATATTAGGTCGCAATGTTGGGAATTAGTTGATAAGTTAATGCGTTTAAGTCGTCATAAGCTCGATAATTATTTACGAGGTATGAGAGCTATGAAGCTTATACAGTCTACTTTTTAGCTCTCATGTCGCCCCCCCAGAAAAAATTTTTCTTCCTGATACAACTCAAAGTAGACTGCTTGGATGAGCTTCCAATCGTCTTCTGTATCCAAAGTCCAGCGATAATGTGAGAAATCTTCGTCCCATGTTTGATTATGTAAAGTAAAGATTTCAGGATGTTCGTAAATATAGGGTGTAACGTGTTCTCTTTGGTATGGCTTTCGTGCTTCTTTAAATGCTGTTTCTAAAGTATCAAAAGTAAAAATTTCTGCATCCAAACCACGAGGATAGCTACGTTTTAGGCAATTACTTAAATAATTTATTTGTAATTATTTACTTGTTTTTTTTTAAACTCTTCCAACATTTGTGACAGGATTGTATGGTCAAATAGAGGACAGTCAGAAGTAATCCTCACAACCACATCAGCGTGATAGTTTTTAGCTGCTAGATAATACCTGTCTAAAACATCATCTTCACTTCCACGAAACCACTTTGCCCCATATTTTTCTGCTTCTGTCACAATGACATCATCTATTGATGAATTAGTCGTTGCTACAACAACTTCATCTAGTAAATTACAAGCTCTAACCCGGGAAATAACATGTGCCAAAACGGTTTTGTCACAGAGTTGTTTCATAACTTTACCCGGTAGACGAGTTGAGCCCATACGAGTTTGAAGAATGGCAATAATTCTCATAGCAAAATTTTTTTCAGTACTGTTACTACCCTGTTTTGATATTCTTGAGTTAAGCCATAGTACAAAGGAAGTGAAATAGCTTCTCGGTAATACTTCTCTGCTTCAGGAAAATCACCCCAACCAAAACCTAACTCTTGGTAATAAGGCTGAGTATGTACCGGAATATAGTGCAAATTAACTCCAATTCCTGCTTGACGAAGTTCCTCAAAAACTTGCCGATGAGTTTTAGTAATCTTATCCAATTTTAATCGAATGACGTATAAATGCCAACTCGATTCTGTATCTGGATTTTGCCAAGGTAAGGTCAATGGTAAATCTTGCAGTAGCTTGTTATACCTTTGAACTAAAAACCGGCGGCGCTCAACAAACTCGTCTAAGCGCTGCATCTGACTAATACCCAACGCTGCTTGGATATCTGTAATGCGATAATTAAAGCCTAATTCTAACTGCTGATAATACCAAGGACCATCAGATTCCCCTTTCATCAACTCCGGCTTGCGGGTAATACCATGAGTGCGTAGTCGGATCAGTTTTTCGTATAAATCTGCTTGATTTGTTAGCACCATACCACCCTCACCAGTAGTGATAATCTTCACCGGATGAAAGCTAAACACCGTTAGATCAGAAAACTGACCTAAGCCAATCGGCTGTCCTTGATATCGTGCACCAATAGCGTGGGAAGCATCTTCAATCACCCTAAAACCGTACTTTTGAGCTAACACTCCAATCGAGTTCATCTCACAGGACTGACCAGAAAAATGAACTGGAATTACTAATTTTGGTAAACAGCCTTGTTGCTCTGCCCAAATTAATTTGCGCTCTAACTCCTCTACACTGAGGTTATAAGTCCTAGGGTTAATATCAACAAAATCAACCCTTGCCCCGCAATATCGTCCACAATTAGCAGATGCCACAAACGTGTTGGGGGAGGTCCACAGTGTATCCCCTTTGCCCAACCCAGCAGCTAGGCAAGCAATGTGCAAAGCCGCCGTAGCACTAGACACAGCTACACCATAGGTTGCCCCGCAATAATCCGCCACAGACTGCTCAAATTTAGCGATCGCTGGTCCCTGGGTCAGCCAATCGGATTGCAAAACCTCAACTACAGCATCAATATCCTGTTGACTAATAGTTTGACA
>NZ_JAAHHU010000542.1:0-2870 GCF_010672095.1 Moorena sp. SIO3I6
AGGAAATGATGCACGTTTTCACATTCAAGTTATCAGTCAATCTGTAGATTAAATTATCGTTGAAGCTGATAAAATAACAGCTTTACCCTATGATATTGTGGTTAAAATTCCGGCCACGGAAATAGGTCTCGTGGCAATAAAAAAGTTACATCAGAAGCAGATACCTCTATTAGCTACGGCAATTTATACAGTTCAACAAGGTTTTTTAGCTGCACTAGCAGGTGCAGATTATTTAGCTCCTTATGTAAATCGAATTGATGTTTTTGGGGGAAATGGTGTAACAGTTGTGGAGCAACTTCAACAACTTGTCCAACAACAACAGCTAAGTTGTTGTTTATTACCTGCTAGTTTTAAAAATCCGCGTCAAGTTTTAGAGGTATTACAAGCAGGGGTTGGTGCTATTACTTTGCCTGTAGGTATAATGGGACAAATGGTTTCACATCCGGCTATACCTTTGGCAGTTGAACAATTTAATACTGATTGGCAACAAGTCTTTGGTGATAAATTAGCTTTTGAAACTTAATGTGACCTGAGTTTTGGATAAGAAAACAGGCAGATAGAGTGACAATACATAAATGGAAGCTAGAGGCATTCAAGGGTGAAGCATATCATGTTCACTTGATAGTAAATTTTTATTCCAACAATAACTTATCTGACTTGATTTCATCCTTTAAATCAGGTAGTAGCAGGATTTTTATGGTAAGCATTCAGCTATCAACTATCAGCGATTAGCGCTACGCCCACGCTACGGGAACAGCTTTTAACTGTAAGCATTCAGCCGTCAGTGGTCAGCCGTCAGCTTTGTGGCACAGGCTTCTAGCCTCTAACGTAAAAGCGATGCAGCGCGGTCTTGGGGGTTTCCCCCACTCGCTATTGCATCAAGACAGAGATTAAACAAATCCTTACCTCTTTTATTCAAAACGGTTTGCTCCTCAAGTAGCGTGGCCATTCGCGTAGCGTGGCCTTTGGCCTTGGCCATTGGCTGATAGCTGATAGCTGATAGCTGAATGCTTACTTTTAACTTATGCGCTACGCCCACGCTACGGGAACAGGCAAAGGCCAACGGCTGACCACTGACCACTGACCACTGACGGCTGACAGCTGACAGCTGACAGCTGAATACTTAGATTAATTTCAATAACATCCTAAAGAATCGCGAGTATCAACACGAGTTATAGGATTAGTACCAGAAGCATTTTTGCTTTCGCATAGCTTCCGGTCTTGGTTATAATCCAAAATTGCTTCCTCGAACCAAAATTGCTTTCTCGAAGTCAGCGCCAGTAATATCTGCACCATTAAATTTAGATTTCGAAATGAATGCATATTCAAAGACTGCATCGGTTAAGTCTGCTCCCTTGAAGTTACATACATTAATGAATGCATCGCTAAAATTGGCTCCATGTAGATTAGCATTCGTGAAATCAACTTTGGTAATATCCGCACCTATAAACTTAGCGTTGCTCAAGTTTGCTGACTGTAAATTGACATTGCTAAAAACAAGGTAACTGAAGTCTTGACCGGATTTATCCTGACCGCTTAGATCCTTGTTTTCAAAGTTAGCGTTAATGGTGGCAGCGCTTTGGGCTTGGGCTGGCAGAGGCAACACTAGAATAGTTAGTGCTAGTAGAAAGGCTGCCAGGTGTAGAAAGTACTTAGCGTACTTCATGAATTGCTCTAATCCTCCTTGTGATTAAACGTTGCTGACAAAGGTAACTATATCAATTTTTGTAGGAGTTTTGAAGAGGGGACTATAGGGCAATTTTCAGCAAGGTTTGAGGGACATTGCTTATGGTTTTAAGGCAAGAGGCAATAGGCAAGAGGCAAGAGGCAATAGGCAATAGCGATGCTTCAAAAAGTAGTATATAAGTTACGGAATTCTGAAGGGAAGCGATTGACCTTGGCCTTTAGGCCACGCTACGCGAATGGTCACGCTACGGGATGCTCGGTACGAGCCGCTACGCGAACGCAAAAAAACAGACTTTACTGAGTATAAATACTTTTTTAATGAATAGGAGTAGAGTGGGCATCCTGCCCGCGCGAAAATATAGCGATGCAGCGCGGTCTTGGGAAGGCAGCGCGGTCTTGGGGGTTCCCCCCATGAGCGACTGCCGTGGTTTCCCCCATGAGGGACTGCATCAAGACATTGAAACTGGCAAGATGCCAGTTCCACGCAAGATGCCTCTCGAACGGGCAAGATGCCCATTCTACAGGTGTGACCCAAGGGCGCGAGCAATCCCTCGCGCCCTTGGAGGCGCGCACCTACTCTTAAAATCATTCCATTATTAAGCAACAGCTTACTTTTTTAGTATCCTTGAAGAACATATTGTCTAGCACTATTTTTTAATCATAGAAAATTTATTTATAAAAAAATTCCTTAGTGAATTGCAAACCGCTGTATTTTGTTTTTGGAATTTACTCTTCAAACTCCTTAATTTTTTTCATGTATTGTTTTGATTTTCCTTCAGATAACTGAAGTCTTTGTTCTTTTTGAATGCGGAAATATTCATTATAAACTTCCTGACTTTCTTTCTGCTCAAGTAAATAATCATAAGGACCTTTGCCAGACAAAAGTTTAACTAATATAGGTGAGATTTCAATAGTGACGAATAAGGCAGTTATTAGCCAATTAATATTACGAATATTCGGATCATCTTTAGATAGTTCTTCTAAAGCAACAAGGCGGGCTAAGAAGCCATTTGATTCTTTATCAATTTTTTCTTGATTCAGTTGTTCTAAGTTACTCTCTGGTGACTGCAAAATTAGGTTACGTTCTTTAAGCTTATCTATTTTATCCTCTTTCTCCTTAACTTTATTATCTAATTCAATGAATTGTTGTTTTATCTCATCTGCATAGTTTCGTTTGTCTTGAA
>NZ_JAAHHU010000543.1:0-2866 GCF_010672095.1 Moorena sp. SIO3I6
TTTGGCAAAAGGCTTTTCCTATACAAACTGAGCGAGAACGTGGGACGTCAAGTTTTTTGATCACACTAATCATATCAAGTTACTTTTGTCAAGTTTTTTGTAAAGAAATATGTTTATAAAGCATAGCTTATTAAGGGGGGCTGGGGGGGATCATAATCTTGCGGAAAACTTTGAAAACACGCCCTAGGGGGGGCGCAATCATACCCAAAATCAGCATCAAAAGGAGTTGCTAAACCTTCTGGGATAAACCCGGAAGTCAGCCACATCTCCAAAGCTGTGAATTCCTCACCTAGCTGCCCAACCTGAGATACAACTTCCTCGAAACATCTTAGTTCAGAGCAATCCTCACTCGTCAAATAATTCCCAGCTAACCCTCCTGCGGTGTATTCACCAATCAAGGCTTGAAACTCACTACGTAGGGCTTCCCCAAGAGCCACGAGAGCCTGATTGATATTAGGAAAGCTTTCCCCAGGAATCGCCATGACTAATTTCCTCATCTAACAGTTGTAAGTAGATCGAGACTTGCCCCATGGTCATTGTTTGCACTTGTTGGGGAGTCCAGCCAAATGCACGGGCTAAACGGTAGCTGGCTTTTACCAATGGGGAAGCACTCAAGCCATTTACGTTTTTTTTTCGGTCAACCCACTGATTTGTCTAATTTGAGCGATCAAAAAGTTAACCAACCCCAGATGCATCTTTTTGACTTGTTCTAAGGAAAGGGCTGGCTTTACCAGTGATTCCTTGATCATCAACAAGGGAATTAAGCTTGGATCATTTTTCCCTGCTTTCATAATTAGCCCAAACGTACCAATAGTCAAAGGACGTAGCTGCACAACCACATCAGCCTCTGACTGCTCATTGCTTTGAGTAGGTTGCAAGATATGTGGAGGCACTACAACATTAAAGATAACGGTAGAACCAGCTAGGAGTTCTTCTGGTGTTGGTTCCATTTGAGCATTCAATTCATTAGTTATTCGTCATTGGTCAACCCTTTTATTCTGCACTAATGCGTAAAGCTTTAAAGCTAACTCCTTCCATCACAAAATCATCTTCAGGTAATTGAAAACTCCAGCTTTCAAACTTAACACCAAACACAGTAAGGGTACTACTTTGGTCAGGAAAGGCTGGATTTTTCAGCGCAATTACGATATTAAAGGAAGGTTGAGGAATTGCGGCAACTGGTGGAGGACTTGTTGCTCCATCACCCAGCAGCAGCCGAATTAAAGCCCCATTAACATGAGCTCGTTGCACGAAGCCAGAAACATTGATATTTCCGGGACGCAACTCCGTTGGGAAACGCTTACCAATTTCGTGGTAAGGTCGTAACTCATTTTCTACCTTGACCGTTACGTTCTGTAAGCGCCCAACTATACTCGAAAATTCATACTCACCAATTAAACTATCCGCAAGTTTACCTTCTACTGACTCACTGTCATCGACAGCTAGAACTAACGAGGCATCAGAACCGCGAAAGACATTAACATTGGGCATACTAGTCCTCCTAAATATTTCCGAAATTTAAGGATTTTCATCCTTCGTTGTGAGGGCAGCTGATGGTGCGTGACTGTCTTTTTTTACTCGAGATACATCGTCACCTGGATAAAGTCGATGCTAAAGGTTGGCATTAGAGTCATGGTAACCATCACCTTCCCTTCTTTTTCTTGAGCGCGGGTTGCTGATACATCAAGTTGATAACTTACCAAGGCTTCATTATCTACCATGCGCGTCAAGAAAGCATTCAGGGTAGCTTTCATAGCTCCCCGCACTCGTTCATTATTCAACTTACCTATATAGGGATTGCAACTGCTACGAACTCCGTAGATTGCATAGTCTACAATCCGTCTGGTAGTGATTTGCTTCCAGGCTCCATCATCAGTGGTTATTCCCTTAACGATGCGAAATCCAGCCCGTTTTTCTACTGTTAAAACACGGTTTGTGACCAGTTTTTCCAGTTTTGCACTGTTAAATTCCGTAGTTAGACCTTCAATTGTTAGGGTTTTGTTAGTGGGACTGGTTTGTACAGGCAACGAAGAAAGCATCCCAGCCACAGCAGCAGCTAGGTAACTACCGGGTAGCTTGTTTTGCTTTCCTTGAGATGAAACCAAAATTCCCGGTGCTGTAAAAATGATGCGGTCATTATTGAGGGTGTGACCAGTAATAGTTTCTAAGCTATCTTTACCGTTGGTAAAGCCACTACCAATGATGCCAATGCGCTCTCGCTTGATTCCTGCTGTTGTCTTCAGGTGTCCCTCTAGAGCGGTTAACATCGCTGTTTTGCTAACATCTTGCCCAGCCAGTAGCACAATGTTAACGATTTCGTTTTCTAGGAGAGCTAAACTTCTTTTGTAATCGTCACTGGCGGCATCAGCACCATTGTTGCCTCCACTGAAGTTGGCATCATTTACGGGGTTTGGTTTTCCCGGTTTTATAGTCTCCTCAGCCTCCACCAAAGCTGATTTTTGATTAACCTCAGTCTTGAGTTCCTCAATTGTTTTTACTGAGTATGTTTCCTCAATTCTGTCCTGGAAGAGTTTGACTGTTATTTCTGTGTTAACTGTAACTGTAATCTTGATCTCATTGCCCCAATTACCAGGAGTTTTAGCTTGCAGCGTCAGCAATGTCTCCGAATCCGATTTCAATTCATATTTTGCCTTAGAGCAGCTTGACTTTGCAGCTGTCCGCACGGCATAAACTGTTTGCCCTCCATTTTGATAAATCAGCTCTAGAGCACGAATTAATGTCAGGGTAATCGCATTGAAAGAAAGTGATAAAATCACTGTAAATTGACCGAAAATTTGACAGTGAAAACTTGACAGTGTATCATAAGCCATGAAGAGCACTTAAGCCAAAGAAAATCTATCTAAGT
>NZ_JAAHHU010000544.1:0-2865 GCF_010672095.1 Moorena sp. SIO3I6
GTTGGAGGTTAGTAGGTTGAAGGTTAGTTGGAGTTGCCAGTTGCTGGTTATTGGGAAAGCCTTGGCCTTTCGGCCACGCTTTCGGCAAAGCCGTTCGCGTAGCGTGGCCGAAAGGCCTCCGCTGCGCGAACGCGAACAACATTCAACCTGTCAACCTTCAACTGATCAGACCTGTCAACATTCAACTGATCAGACCTGCCAACATTCAACTGATCAGACCTGTCAACATTCAACCTGCCAACCTTCAACCTGTCAACATTCAACCTGTCAACCTTCAACTGATCAGACCTGCCAACCTTCAACTGATCAGACCCGCTAATTTTAAACTTTTCATTGTTACGAACCACGCGCAAGGTGACACTGCCTTCTTGAGTAAATTTGATAGCGTTTCCCAGTAAATTAATCAAAACTTGGCGCAATTTTCCCTGATCTGTTTTCACATATCGAGGAAGCTCTGGCTCTCGGTAAACAATGAGCTGTAAGCCTTTGGATGCGGCACGCAGTCGTAACATCTCTTCGAGACTATCCAGCAGACGATACAGGTCAAAGCTAGTTTCATTTAGAGTTATCTGACCTGCCTCGATTTTGGACATTTCTAAAATGTCATTGATCAAGTTCAGTAAATGCTCACCACTGCGACTAATAATTGCTAGATATTCCTGATGTTCCTGATTCAGGGATGAGTCACGGTTCATTAATTGGGTGAATCCTAGGATGGCATTGAGGGGGGTGCGCAGTTCATGGCTCATATTGGCAAGAAATTGGCTTTTGGCTTTGTTAGCTTCTTCAGACTTTTTCCGGGCTTTTTCGGCTTCTTTCATACTTTCAGCAAGTTGGACAGTACGTTCTTCTACCCTAGCTTCTAAGTCCTCATTAAGTTGCTGCAAGACCCGGGAGGCTTGTTTGCGCTGGGTAATGTCATGAAAGAACACTGAAAGACCATTAATACCTGGATAAGCTTTCACGTCAAACCAACGTTTCGTCGGTGGATAGTATTCTTCAAAGGTGACAACAACCTGTGCAGCAACCGCCCGATGACATTCCTGGTAGAACTTGGAGCCAAAGACTCCGGAAAACACCTCCTCCAAATTCTGATTCAGAAGCTGTTCGGGTTGACTCTGTAGCATTTGGAAAGCTTGGGGATTAAGATAGGTAATCTGCCACTGGTCGTTTAGGGAAATAAAGGCATCCGTGATACTTTCGAGAATGTTGATGGTACGACGGTTAGCTTTTACCAAATTGTTGATAATTAAGTAGGCAATCCAAGCCAGCAAAATCAACAACCAACTATAGGCATATAAACGATAAGTATTAGCTGTATCAATAGCTTGGTAATAGTAGAGGTTATAGACGTAATCCAGTTCTTCGTTTAGCTGCTTAGTAGGGAGCTGTAGCAGTTGCTGGGTTAGTTGATCTACCTGAGGTTTATTGCTCATGATTTTTCGGGAATGGCTCAGGGCTAGATCGATCAATTCTTCATCTTTACCAAAATCATTTTGGTTTTTGATCAGCAACAGCCTATCCATATTATCATTGATCAGCGCTTCTAATTCCTGATCAGAGTTTAGGTTGTAAAGCAGGATATTTTTCAGCAGTTCATCGAGAGTAAATTCTAAATAATGGTTTCTGGTTTTATTGTAAGTACTATTGACCAGATATTTAGTGAGAGATTGCAAGTAAATAAGGGAGTTTTTGAGAATGGAATTATGGAATTTTAATCTTTCGATTAACCTTTCTTTTTCATTGATTAATTCTAAGTGAATTTGAATAATTTTATTGAGTTATTTTCTCCCATCATGATTAATAAATGTCGGAATACTCTTAAGCTTGTTTTGGGTATTTTTTATTTGATACAAATGCTTGAAAAATTGATCATAATAGGTTAAGATATCGGATCGAGATTTGAGAATATCCTGATTTAATATTACATCTATCTCCTTTTGTTGATTTAAAGTATTTTTATACTGTTGGTGTTCTTCAACGTTAATTGGTAGACTTTTCTTCACCAAAAAAGCCAAGATAAAAACAGCAGCCAAGGTATTTATGAGCTTTAGCACTTGAGTTGTGTTCACAATGGTTTTCCTTGATACTCGCCTGTGAGAGTTTTCAGGAACTTGACAATCAAACCAATATCGTTTGGCGACAGTCGGCGTCCCAATTCATATTTGCCCATTATCGTCACAGCTTCTTCAAGAGTTTCAGCTGAACCGTCGTGAAAATATGGTGATGTTAGAGCCACGTTGCGCAAACTGGGAACCTTAAATACATAACGATCACGTTCATTGCCAGTGACATTAAAGCGTCCCAAATCAGCTTTGGTAAGCTTACCGCGATCTTTAAAGTAATCTCCAAACAGACCAAAAGCCTGGAACATATTACTGCCGATATTGACTCCTTGGTGACAGCTAACACAGCCATAGGCTTTAAATAGACGATAGCCTTCTTGTTCTGAGGAGGAGAGGGCATTTTTATGGCCGCGCAGAAATTGGTCAAAGCGTGAGTTGGGAGTGTACAGCGATCTTTCAAAAGTAGCGATCGCATCCTTGATATTCTCGCTGTTGATACCATCTTTATACAGTTGGCTAAATAGTGAGACATACTCAGGGGATTGCTTGAGCTTACTGAGGATTTCTTTCCAATTAGAACCCATTTCCTGCTCTGCATGGATTGGTCTATCAATCTGTTCCTCTAGGGTTTCAACGCTTCCATCCCAATGTTGCTTAAAATTGAATCCACTGTTGAAGACTGTGGGTGCATTAATCAAGCCAATCCTATTCTTGATCCCAATTGAACGCACTATTTGGTCTGTACCACCGGTATTTAGATTGTGGCAGCTAGCACAGGAGATAGTGTTATCCTGTGACA
>NZ_JAAHHU010000545.1:0-2857 GCF_010672095.1 Moorena sp. SIO3I6
CAGATGCTTATACCGGTCAAAAAGTCAAAGTAGATGGTTTTGTAGTAATTGCTCCTAATCTCCCTCCAGACCATCTCTTAATTTCCCGGTTTGTGATTACCTGTTGTGCTGCTGACGCTTATCCTTTAGGTTTGCCAGTAAAACTTACTGAAAACCGTAATGATTATCCGTCTGATACTTGGATAGAAGTTGAAGGTAACATGATTACTGAAACCCTGGATGATAAACGCCAGCTGGTGATTGAAGCCAGTGGGATTAAGAAAATTCCTGAACCGGAAAATCCTTATTATTATTAGGGAATCGGGAGTCGGGAGTCGGGAATCGGGAATCGGGAATCGGGAATCGGGAATCGGGAATCGGATTTGTGAACATTGAATTTAAAATTTACCTAAATTCTCACCATCTGGCATTGCTGAATTAAGGAATGAATGCGCGATAATCTGGTTTTATTAAAGCCCCCTAAATCCCCCAATTCTGGGGGACTTTAAGAGTTTTGTTCCCCCCAAAATTGGGGGGCTAGGGGGGCGAAACCATACCCAGAATCAGCAACGCCCCCGATCTCCCCATCTCCCCATCTCCCCACTACATTTCCCCACACTTTCCAGACAGCCGCCAAGACCCATCCGGTATCACGGTAGTTGGATTAGCGGTCAGAAAGATATTCCCATCAGCATCAATCATGATGCCTTGAGCTTCTATAATCCGTTTTGGCTTAGGGGTAGTGGGGGGCTTAACGGGGGAATTCACGAATGCCGTACGGGAGCGATACCGTCCACGGGCAGAGGGGCGGCGTAGGTCTTCCCAATGGCTATTGCTGCTAATTTCACCTGGACGAGGGGGTAATCCTCCACGTCCAGTATTGATAAACCTACTACCAGTGCTATTACCCGGTTGACAGCGCTGGTACAATTCAGCATTGCCTGCTTCTGTGGGTAAGCTGTTTGGTTCGCGCTCCAAGAAGTCATTGCTGGTGTTGATATTCACTTCACCGTCTGTACCACCAGTGGCATCTATATCATTGGTGCGATTGCCATCAATGGCTGGGCGCTCTTGAATATCACCAAAGATGCTAAAGGCATTGATAGTGATTTCGCCACCTTGACCCATGGGAGCTTTAGCAATGATATCACTACCATTAGCACCAGTTGCGGGAAAAGCAATCAGTAATGGGTCATCATTAGGATTATGATTACGGTTATTATCAATAGTTATATTACCTCCGTTTATTATATTACCTTTGTTAGGATCTGATAAAGCCTCTGCAGAGATCAAGCTTTCGTTTTTGATCTGTATTAGGTCTGATACGTTTAGTGTGATATTCGCTCCTGGTTCACCAGTTTTGGGAGTTTGAGCAGTTTTAGCTTCTAGTCTTCCATTGTTAAGCAACAAAGAATTAGCATTAATTATCAAATTGCCAGCTATCCCTTTATCGCTGGTTACGGTTATTATCCCTTCATCCTCAACCTTCAGGGAATCAGTATGTATGGTGATTGTACCGGCTTGATCAGTCGCTTTATCTCCTGCAGCGCTGGAAATGACTCCATCATTAACAGTTAGTGTATTAGTGGTTAACTCTATAGGTCCACCCTTACCATTGCCGTTCGTGCTAGCATCTACCTTCGCACCATTAGTCACAGCAATGGAGTTAGCGTTAATTTGAATCTCACCACCATTTCCCATTCCTGTTTCTAACACACGACTAAATACACCACTAGGACATATAGGAACCTTGCAAAGCTTGCCATCTTTCATCCTTACCCCATTAACGATGACCTGATCCCGTGCCTTAATTGTGACGTTACCCCCATCTCCTTTCCCTTCTGTCTGAGACATAATGGCACCACCATTGGTCAGGAAAAGTGACCCAGTTTCTATCAAGACCTTGCCGCCATTGCCATTTCCCTCTTTGTTAACCCTACTTAGGATAGAGTTAGGGCCTCTGTCGAAGGTGACTGTTTCTTTAGCAATAATCGTTACCGAACCCGCATCCCCTATCCCTTGAGTGTTTGATTGCAGGGAGCCATTAGTTAACGAAACCGACCTAGCCTCGATCCTGATGTTGCCAGCTTTACCTTCACCTTTGTTCTCGATACTAGTTATAGCAGTACCACTACTATCTTGATTCTTGGTGCGAAAGGAAACTTGATCACGGGCAACAATTTTAATATCCCCCGAGTTACCCACTGACTTCTGCCCCTTAGTCTGTCGATCTCCAACTCTGACTTGCAGTTGAGCACCATCAATTAGAAACAAGGAACCGGTGGTAATAGAAATACCACCACTGTTACCTTCAGCCCCTTCTCTGATAATATTTACTAGACCGGTTGCTCGATCAGATATATCCCTATCTTGACCATTTACGAATCGCTCGAAAGTGACTGTCTCATCAGCAACAATGGTAATTTTACCGGCATCTGCATTACCAAACGTACTGGTTTCGATCTGAGCGCCACCTTTGGCATAGAGGGAGCCAGTATCGATAGTAATATCCCCACCCTTTTTGTTGCCAAAGGTGTTGCTAATCATGAAACTTTTGTCAAGGGATAGTTGACCATTTGTAATCAAGGTAATATCCCCCGCTTTCCCAGAAGCAGAAGAAGAATCAATGCGATCGCTTATGTCAATCCCGCCGCGATAATCAATATAGACCGAGCCACCATTCCCTGAAAATCTCTGGCTCTTCAAGGTCTTGAAGTTATTTTTATCCGTACCGTCACCAGTCAGAAGTGAACTAATTTTCAGGGTGTCACTAACTAAGGATGGGTTAGCTTGATACTGATTGGTTAACAATACCAGTCCATTGGGAGCATTAATCTTAATCTCATCAACTTTGATATCCGCACTAGTAGCAGCACTG
>NZ_JAAHHU010000546.1:0-2851 GCF_010672095.1 Moorena sp. SIO3I6
TGTTACAGATCACTACTTTAAAATTAGTAAATCTACAGTAAATCTACTGATGAGCTCTCCATGCTTGATCTGGCAAAACTGGCAGGACAAATCCCTGGTATTAGTAACCACCTGAGACTAGAGGCGGTGGCGTCTCGCCAACGCCTAGAACGGGCGGAACAATTACTGGCAAAGGCTAAAACACAACAAGAGAGTTTGGTCAAGTCTCATCAAGAATGGCGCGATCGCATGATCTTCACGGCGGCAACACCAGTAGAATCTCTCGATACTTGTGTTGATATCAGTAGTCCCCCAGAAAGCCATAGTGTTTTCGCCACCGATGGGTCTCAAATTTCCCCCTCTCACCACGAAATCCTCTACTGTTATGTGATTAATGTGGGTCGGATAATGTTGCACTATGGACAAAGTCTTTACCCTCTGTTGGATAGTGTGCCGGAAGTATTCTACCGACCAGAAGACTTATATATTTCTCGTCAGTGGGGGATTCGCACGGAGGAGTGGATGGGACATCGGCGCACCATTTCCGAGGTATCGATGTTAGCAGAAATGGCTTGCCGTTGGGTGAATCCACCAGCTCCCCACAGGGATACTCCGAATTTAGCGATAGTAGATGGTTCCCTGATTTACTGGTTTCTTGATGGGATGCCAGGGGAAGCACGCGATCGCATCTTGCCTCCGATTCTAACAGCTTGGGAGCAGTTGCGTGCTGTTAATGTACCCCTGATCGGCTACCTGAGTGCTTCTCGTAGTGTGGAAATGGTGAATTTCCTGAGATTACCCGCTTGTCCCTATGAAACACCCAAATGTATCACCCAATGTGGTAATCTCACGGACAAGTTGCCTTGTCAGGTGATTGACCCCTTGCGGGATACCACTCTCTGGGCAAGTTTATTGCAACCAGGACAGCGTAGCCCTCTATTTCAGAGTTCCGCACGGATTCTGGAATTATACGACCATCACCGGATCTATTTCTGTTATGTCCATGTGGGTACAGAAATTGCTCGGATCGAGATGCCAGAATGGGTAGCCCAGAATTCAGCATTGCTCAATCAAGCCTTGAGTTTAATGCTGGGGCAGGTCTATAAAGGATATGGTTATCCCATTGCTGTGTCTGAAGCTCATAATCAGGCCGTGATTAAGGCCGGTGACCGGAATCGCTTCTTTGCTTTGCTTGAACAACAAATGATTCGGGCAGGTGTCAAGAATGTGGGAATATCCTATAAGGAAGCTCGTAAACGGGGTAGTATTAGTTGACTTAAGGGTTGAAGGTTTAAGGGTTGAAGGTTTAAGGTTGAAGGTTTGAGGTTGAAGGTTGGAGGTTGGAGGTTGGAGGTTTAAGCTTGTTCGCGTAGCGTGGCCTTTTGGCCAAGGTTTAAGGTGAGTTGGTTGCAGGTTGTTCGCGTAGCGTGGCCTTTTGGCCAAGGTTTTTTTCCCAGATCCGCTGTTCCCTATTCCCTGTTCCCTATTCCCTGTTCCCTATTCCCTATTCCCTGCTCCCTGCTCCGAAGTCCCTGCTCCCTAAAACCTAAAACGAAAGTACCTTAACCAATAATTAAAAACTGTTCTAGTGTCATGGCAAATGTATTAAGAATTCTGTTTAAGCAAGATAGCTATCTCAAGCAAGAGCCGATTCAATCGTCGCAATTGCCTGATAATAAACGTCAGATGATACCAGCAGGTACTATATTAGTACTTCGCTATTATGGTCAGGAATCTGGCAATCACCTTAAACTGGGTTTAAAAGATATTGCGTTTAAGGGGTTCAGTGGTGATTGGTATGCCTTTGAAGACCATGTAGCAATTATGATGGAGAGTATTCAACCGGTAGAAACGGTTAGTAATGTAGTCTCTAAACAAGAGGATCAGACTGTTTTCAACATTCCTATTTATCAGAATACCTTAGTCAATCAACCCGTTTTACTTAACCTTTTCTTTAATCAAGATACGGTAATTAAGCGAGCTCCTATTCAATCTAATATGTTGAATGAAGCATCAAAGCAGGAAATTCCAGCAGGCACTGATTTGGTGATTGTGACAGATCAAGCTAATGCTGATAATACGGTTAAGTTTACGCTGGAGGAGAATCACGTAAAATTTACCCTGAAAGACCTAGAATTCAAGGGCTTTAGTGAAGATTGGTATGCCTTTGCTGGACATGTTGGTATTCAAGGGATGGGCTGATGTCAGCGGTCAGCTTTGTGGCACAGGCTTCTAGTTTGTGGAACAGGCTTCTAGCCTGTGACTATTAAACTAATGCTTACCTCTTTTATTCAAAACCTGACGGCTGATAGCTGACGGGCTAATTACTATTAAAAATCAGAATCATTGGTCAGCGTCTCAATCAACAAATCCATCTGTTGCTGTCGCTGATCCAGAAAATCTTCACATTGATGGAGATATTCGACAGCAGCGGAGAACTGATCAAACACCTCTGCTAGTTCTAGTTCTCCTGTTTCTATTTGCCTAATAATAGTTTCAACTTTAGCCACCGTTGCTTCATAGTTCCAGGTTTCTCCAGAAGGGATTTTACTTAAGTTTGAATCAGTTAGGTTTGAATCAGATTGAGTTTCCATAGATAGTAATTGTCAATGGGTTGAGGTACACAATTTTTGGATTTTAGGGAATCGGGAATAGGGAATCGGGAATCGGGAATCGGGAACAGGGAGAAGAGGCAAGAGGCAATAGGCAATAGGCAAGAGGAACCCACCCCTAGGTCGTGTTTTCTTGCCTCGGAGATCCCCCTAAATCCCCCTTAAAAAAGGGGGACTTTGAATATGGCTCCCCCCTTTTTTAAGGGGGGCTGGGGGGGATCATAATCTTGCGGAAAACTTTAAAAACACACCCTAACCCC
>NZ_JAAHHU010000547.1:0-2848 GCF_010672095.1 Moorena sp. SIO3I6
TAACATTTTTCACATCTGCAACACCAAGGCTTTTGTACATTGCACGAATTTGTCCCATAAGGTAGCTGGTTGTCAAGCCCAAAGAGCAGGTCAAAGATTTTGATATCATGGATGGGTTTGGTCAGGCTTACCATATTAACTCCCTCAAACATCCGTGCTATGAGCTTGGAGATTGTCTGATGAAAGGTAAAACTTTTAGTCCATTGGTGGGCGATCGCTTCCCCTGATTCCGGCTCAATCAGATTGGGTGCATCAGCGCTCTTCTCGTGTCCCAATGCCAAAAGGGAAATACCATGTACGATTTGAACCGGTATCATAGCCATTGTGGTCAGCAGCGTTTCTCCCGCTTCCGAGCGAAAGCGATTGTTCCCGAAATAATCCTTTGCCCTCGCAATGATATTCGTTCTGCTTAACCGATTTTCCAGCCACGGGTAATACTGATCATAAAAGTAAACACCGTGTTTATTTGTAAATTTTAGATGGCTCGTTACCTGCTCGAACAATGTTTCTTGGCCCACATCCTCCCCATAAATATCGTGGAAGTACGTTACAATGTCGTAGTTAATCCCGGCAGCTTCCAAAATCCGGCTGCACAACAGACTGTCTTTACCCGAGCCAGACCCTAAAATAATCTTTGCTTTACCGTCAACCTTGGCAGCGGACCACAGTGGATAACTTGCGTCTTTCCCTAGTTCTGAAGCTGTGACTACAAACTCGGGAAACTTGTAACTCAATTGTCCCACTTGATAGCGATGCTGACTCCAGTGTCCAACCATGACAACCTTGAGGAATTCCAGCAGTTCCTGATCTATGTAGCGACTGTACGTTGTAAAATTTAATCGTCTCGGAAGTAACGGACCAAATCGCACAGAGCAAATCACTGCTAGAACCACTGCAAAACGTTTAGTTTCTTCTGGCGACTTTAAGGCTGGATCGGTAAACTCGACGGAATTGTAACGGATGGAACAGCGAATATTTTCGCCCTCAATGCTATAGATAAACTCGATTGTATCTTTGCCAACCAACACCTCCTCTAAGGCAATTTCTTCTACAAAGAAGTCATTGAATTGGTCACAATCTATCCGACTCTTTTGTGCTAGCATTATTGCTCCATTTTTAGTGTTATCAAATCCCTTTAAGTCTACCGCTCGGTCGCAACCGACCGAGACTTTTGCTATTCGATAGCTAGCTTTATAGGATACTAGACCGCTTACGCCCGATGATGGCTACATACTCTAGGGGACGTCCATCGGTATAAAATCGGTGTCGGTAGGGTTGTATCTGAACTACCTCAAAAATGTTTGTATCTGTTACCCAAGGGTGCTGCTGCTGAAATCCCGTCTCAGTATCATCTTTCCAGAAATACTGAGCTACGTTGAAGGCAATCCATCCATCAGGGGCAGTCTGGTTATATACTACACTCAAAGCATCCGCCGAAACATGACCATTACTCAGAGCGGAGCAACAAATCAGGCAGTTAAACCCTCGACGACTTAATGCCTCCTTAGTGGTTTCGGTTAAATTAGCCAAATCCCCCACATGGTAATCCTCGTAAACCCCAGGATACTGACGTTGAGCAGCTTCTGCTGCTTGGGGAATAATGTCCCCACAATTGATTTGACCCCCAAGTCAGCTAGAGTTTTGGCAACCAAGCCACTTCCTGCACCCATATCTAGCACCACCATATCTTCAACCGTGCCGCCAGCTTGGGTAAATTGTTCAACCAGTAAAGAAGTCAGCACAATATGGGATTGGCTGTCCAACTTTTCCATCAGATGCTCGTACAAATAAGGAATTTGGTACACATCAACATAGTCGTGTAACCGGAGCTTGCGTTTCGTTCCATTTTGGATTAACCAAAAGTATTCTTCATGGATGGGTAAGTTGCGAGCACTTTCGATCTCTGGTATTTGTATCTCAAAATCCACGTTCTGCATTTCTGTTTCTTCTCTTTCTAGTGTTCTTCTATTTCTAGTGTCTATAGTTGCTTAGGATTGGTTACCCAAAACTTGTTCACTTTCCCATGGAACTTGAATTCGTCGTTCTATCTTGATATAGCACGTCAGCTGGATAATTGTGAAGGGCAACATTGGTTAAGCTTTGATTAAACCCAACGGTTAGCGATCGCAATTGTATAGCTAAGACATTGCTTTCGGTGAAGATATGGATTCCCGGCAAATTGAGATGGCTGAGGGAATCAATTGCTGGGTTCGCAAAGCTTTTGCTATTGCCTCATCTACGGCCAACTTGCTAGCGCTCGTGGCAAATGTTTGTCTTGTAGCTGCTCAGATAAGAGAATTCGCCTCATTGCACCTCCATTATAAAATTGCCTTGTCACTCTAACAAGCCGTCAAAATATTAACATACTCCTGATAAAAATTGAAGGCAAACCATAAAATTTTGTTAAGAGTTGAGCCGTCAGCGCTGTTTCCTGCGTTTTCAGTATAGTTTTTGAGTAAAAACCCTAATCACTGCCAACGTCAAACTAGAGGCTAATGCTTGACTTTGGAATCCTGAAAAGTTATGAGGGGATTGGCACACTATCTATAGTGTTAATCATAGTTATGAGGTACATTCGAGATAGTTACCCCTACTCCCTATGGAGTTTATTAATCACATCAGCATAAGCGATCGCTGCTGTTTCCCACTTGGGCAAATTAGTACTGATCTCGGCTAGTTCTCTTTCAAGCCAGCCATTACCTTCAAAGGCTGCCTCCCTAGGCTGATCAGGGTCAACGGTAATGATGGCAGAACCCCCCCAGCTTTCACACCGGCTTGATTCCTAAAAGAGACCACCAGCAAGCCACCAAATGATTGGGCTTCCGCAATCGGTAGTTGAGATTAATCC
>NZ_JAAHHU010000548.1:0-2845 GCF_010672095.1 Moorena sp. SIO3I6
AGACTTGGCAATTGCTGCTTATAAAAAACGGTTTAATATTGAGCAAATGTTTAGAGATTTTAAAACAGGTTGCTATAACTTAGAAGACACTAATGTTTCAGATAATCGGTTAATTTCCCTAATTTTATTGATAACAATAGCTTATACTTCTGCTACTCTTCACGGACAAAAAATTAAAGGTAAAGGAATTCAGAAATATGTTGGTAGAGTAAAAGAATCTGGTCGTTTACAAAGACGACACAGTAGTTTTTATATAGGCTTATATGCTCAAACTTGGGTCAAGTTTAGTTATGAACTTATTGATTTAGTACAAAAATTAATGAAACTTAATCGTAATAAGCGATGCAGCGCGGTCTTGGGGGTTTCCCCCATGAGCGACTGCATCAAGACAACAGAAGTATTATTTACGAGGAATGAGAGCTAGATCGCTTGCCCTGTCTGCTTTATAACTATTTTCGTCACCCCCCCAGCATGAAACCATACACATCCTATGAAACTGACTACTATCAATGGATACAGGAAACCGTAGAAAATCTCCGAAATCGTAATTTTAGTGAAGTGGACTGGAAAAATTTAATTGAAGAAATTGAAAGCATGGGTAAAAGTGAAAAGCGAGCATTATTGAGTCTTTTAACCCGTCTTTTAGAACACCTGCTGAAACTGGCTTATTGGAAATCTGAACAAGAACGAACTAGGAATCATTGGGCGGCTGAAGTTGTAAACTTTCGCGCTCAAATTAAAACTATTATTGAGGATAGTCCTAGCCTTTGTACTCAACTGGAAACTTTCTACAAAAAAGCTTATCCTAGTGCGGTAAAATCTGTTTCTCAACTGTTTACACTTCCTCCAGAAGCGGAAATTGATCTTACACAAGCTTTGGATGATGATTGGTTTCCATAACGGTTTGCGAGTTGTTTAAGTACATAGTTATTTTTTAGGAAACAGCGGATCTGGGAACAGCGGATCTGGGAATAGGGAACAGGGAACAGTCAATAGAGCAATTGGCATCCAAAATAAGTTAATTATTATTACAAATTAATAAGTGTAATTTATCTTTTTTGCGACATTATCATAATTAACTTATCGGCAAATTGCTATAGCGGTTTATAACCTAATGAGGTACACATAATTTTTCCCCTGTTCCCGATTCTCGATTACCGATTACCGATTCCCGATTACCGATTCCCGATTCCCGATTTAATTACTGTTCCCTGTTCCCTATTCCCTGTTCCATAAAATCCAAGAATTTGTACCTCACCAAATTGCCAACCGCTATATCCTAGGTTGACATCTTAAATACAAAGGCTAGAATTTATTCAGAATAATTTATTCTGGGTAAAAATAATGAAAACCAAAAAACTCACTCCCCTTCAAGCTGCTCCTGTTCAGCGTGAAACTGTGACGAATGCTTCAACAGCAGATGCTAATGCGATCGCACCGGCTCGTGCAGGCGGCGGCAGGGGGATCCCGATGGGTGCTCCTTTTGCGGGCGACGACGCTGAGTAGTTGTGTGACGGGCTAGGGCGTGTTTTCAAACTATAACCACAATAAAATTAATGCGATCGTCAACATGGCTGTATAATTTTTAGCAAGCTTTTCGTATCGGGTAGCGAAGGGAGCGAAATTGCTTGATTCGATTGATAGCACGCTCTACAAGGTTGCGTTGACGATAGATTTCACGGTTAAATGGACCGCGACGTGGTTCGGCGGGAAAGTCGTGGTATGGTAAGACGGATACCACGACGACGGAGGGAATTACGGATTCTACGACCTGTGTAACCTTTATCTCCAACCAGTCTTAAGGGACGAATACTTCGACGGCCTCGCCCAGGACGCGCGAGCAGCACCTTGTTCCATCAAAAGTTCGACGAAAAAGTGACTCATTTCGTTGACCTGGACTAAGAAGAAATGTGATCGGTAACCCTCAACCTTCACAACGTATGTGTATTTTTGTACTAAAGCCTCCGCGAGAACGCCCTAATTTTTCATCTTCTTCGCCGTTTTTTTTCCCCCAGCTGCGTGTTGATGGGTTTGAAGTTACCGTAAGAATAAAGAAGCCTTAATTAATAAGTTTTAACCCTTTTACCCATAGTTTGTCCCCTGTAAAGGCTTCTTTATTCTAAGGCGCGCGTCTCTCACGTATCACGGTGCCATCCACGTAGTGAACCTTCCAATCAAGATTTCCTCGAAGATCAGCGATTGCTTGCAGATTTTCCAATATTTGGTTCCAGATTCCGGTTTTTTGCCATCGGTAAAACCTGGTTGCGACACTTTGCCACTTGCCATAATCCCTAGGTAAGTCTCGCCACGGTGCACCTGTTCTTAGTACCGGTGAGAATTCCGTTGATCACCGTGCGGTGGTCTTTGTTTGGCTTACCTGTATGGGGTTTTTGTGGTGGTAGTAACGGTTTTCACCTCTCCCACTGTTCAAAACTTCACGTCCCCTCGATTCATGAATGCACCCTGCCTTCACACTACTTTTAGGATACAACGAGGCAAGAAAACACACCCTAGCCCTGATTTTCTGAGAATTGTAACCGGCAAGATGCCGGTTCCACATTCGATGCCTGTTCCATGTTCGATTCCCATTCCATGGCAGGAAACGGGCAAGATGCCCGTTCCACATTCGATTCCCATTCTACATTCGATGCCTGTTTCATGGCATTTGGGAACAGGCAAGATGTCTGTTCCACATTCGATTCCCATTATACCCACTGGCTCAAACAGCTTTAATCAGATGCATCCTGAAGTAGAGAGCGATCGCATCTGAAGCAAGCTTTACAGATAGAGTAAAAAATAGAGTAAAAAAATACTTTCGCGCCCCTTGGTGGGCAGTGGCTAATGA
>NZ_JAAHHU010000549.1:0-2841 GCF_010672095.1 Moorena sp. SIO3I6
TCGCTAGTGCATAATCAATCGATGGGTGAGACCCCTCATGATTATATCGGTCTGACCTTTCGGAAACTGCTACCAATTATTGTTTCTCTCAATATGGTTAATCAATTGATATGGGATTTAATTTCAAATTAACAAGCCACTCAGCTCATAGGACGTTGACGTTGACTTTGAAAAACTATTTTCAGGTGTTTTTTTAACAAATCTTAATATATTATAAATTAGTAATTTCCGCTAACCCTTTAGTATGAAGCAAATTAACAATTATGTCTGTTACAGGCCATTTAACCGATATTTCCCTACCAGAAGTGTTTCAGTTTATCGCCCAGGGACAAAAAACTGGTTTGCTAAGGTTGCTTCCCTTGCCAAGAAACCAAGTAACCCCTAGGAGAACTCATTATATTTGGGTGTAAGTAGTCGGACATAATTAAACTTCGCTGTGTTAATAAATGTAAAATAAAGGCTAATTTTTATACCACAAGCGTTTTGGCAATCTTTACAAAACTTTATACAGACCCAAAAACTTTTGTCCGACTACTTATCAGGGTCACCTGGTGGCAGCTGCAGATCGGTTAGACAATCAAGGTTTGGTATCGCTGATTGTTAAACACTGCGGGGTTAGCGAACGGGTAATTGCTAAGTTAGCTCAGCTGTGTGCCATAGATAAACCTCTGGGTTTATGTCTTAAAACTCAGGGTGCTTTACAGGGTGACCAATTAAAACAGCTATTTCGAATGCAAATTCTACAGCATGTTTGTGCTTTGTTTCAGCTCCGAGATGGTCAGTTTAAATTTGAACAGAATGTACCCATACCAACACGAGAAATGACGGGTTTGAGTATGCCAACAAAAATAGCTATGTTGAAGGGATTGCGATCGCTCCGCAACTGGGAAGCTCTGGCAGATAAATTACCTGACCCGAATGGCGGTTTGGTCAGTATCAACGGTGGTCAACCTAAATACAGTTTGGACTCTATAGAGTGGCAAGTTTGGGAGTACACCAATGGCAATGTTTCTCTCAAGAGAATTGCAAGGCAACTGAGAGTACCAGTAGAAAAAGTGCAACAAGTTGCTTTTAGACTAATCACAACCGGTTTAGTAGAAGAAGTGCCCTTATTGGTTAGCAACTTATGTGACCTATCTACATTGAACTGACGGTCAAGTGTCGTCTTATGATCCCTTTTTAAACGGGATCAAAACTTCCTTAAAGGTACTACTTAAAGGTACTACTTAAAGGTACTCTTAATTATGGAGGTCAACACAACTGTATTCCCTCAGAGCGCGTTTTAGAGTTGGTAAAATTTTCAGAATTGCTCGCGCTTTAGTTGATTGCTCAGTTGATATCACCGTTAATCCAAAGCTGGAATTATTAATCAAACTAGTCTAGAAGACTGCAATATAAAACTAGTCTTGAATACTAAAATCATTTCTTTGGAACTTATCTCGATAATAAATGATTTCAGACGTAGAGGAAGAGTTCTATTTAAACTCAACAGCTCCTGCTTTTTGAGGTATGTTTCCAAGTATTGAAAACAACTATTCTAATAATCTAGCCTCAATCCAGGATTGAATTTATCTAATTCCAACTTAGCTCTTTGTCGAAATGGTCAAACCCATACTATTATAGTACAACATCTTTGCTCCGATCAAAAAAACAACCTTTGTCTGGGATTTATGAGGGGCTGAGTGATCAAAGGTTGTTTCCCTACCTGGAAAGCCCGGAGCGATGGCTAACCTACCTCTTATCCTTGTCCTAAGAACTCTCGGCTTTAGTCAACAAAAGCCAACGCCCAAGGTGACACGTGGGGCTGATCGCGGTTGAGCTAAAACTTGGATTTTGCCGCACAAACCATCTAACACTATATAATTTATTGTCACTCATAGTTGACACTCTCAAGGTGCTCTCTTGGTTTTAATTACCCGACATGTCCCTTAATGGTTACCTAAGCGACTTATACTTGCCAGAACTTTTTCAGTTTTTAGAGAAAGGAAAGAAAACTGGTTGGCTGAGAGGATATCTGAAAAGTTTTTTGATACTGAATTTTGCCCCCCTAGCCCCCCAATTCTGGGGGGAACAAGAATCTATTTGCTGGTAAAAGTCCCCCAAAATTGGGGGACCCACGGGGGCTTATATGTAGCAAATGAGACTTCTCAGACAACCTCTGAGAATTACTGCCTTACCCAGAGTTTCTGGATACCGGCGACCAGTTCATCACATTTGGGTGTATCAGGGTCGGATTGTGGCAGCAGCTAATCGATTAGACCATCAGGGTTTAATTGTCCTGATTGCTCAACATCAGTGGGTTAAACACAGTATAGTCAATAAACTCGCTCAGTCATGTACTCCCAATCAGCCACTGGGTTTATACCTCCAAAGTCAAGGTATTTTACAAACTGCACAACTAAAATGGTTGTTTCAGATTCAAATACAACGGCAAGTGTGTCCTTTGTTTGAACTCAAAGATGGTCGATTTAAATTCGAGCAGAACGTGCCGATCCCAACCCTGGAAATGACCGGTTTAAGTATACCAGCAACAGAAGCAACATTAATCGGGTTAAGGGAACTGCAGCACTGGGAGGCTTTGGCTGAGCAATTGCCTGACCCTGATTGGGGTTTAGTCAGTACCATCTGCGATCCACCCCAATCCCATTATCGACTCAACGTTTTAGAATGCAAAGTGTGGCATTATACAACAGGCAAAGTTTCTCTCAAAGCGATCGCAAAGCAGCTGAAACTACCAGTAGCACAAGTACGGCAGATTGCGTTTAGGCTAATCACAGTGGGTCTTGCACAAGCAAGACCTTTGTTGACTGAAGTTCCCCTGTACATTTGTACTACTCTACC
>NZ_JAAHHU010000055.1:0-40904 GCF_010672095.1 Moorena sp. SIO3I6
ATGGAGGCATTGCTGTGGAAACAGTTTCTTTCATGGGATTGGAGGGACAAAGTAACCAACCTAAAAACTAGACCCTATATAGGATAGCACTATTTATGCCTTTAATTATCGCGCTTAGTCCCACTAGATGTACTGTTCTGTGAGGACAAATGTCGCATTCGCAAAAACCATGCTCCTCGCAACTTCAGTATTCTGCGACGTTTGGCTCTTAATCTCTTGCGTCTTGAGCCAACCCGCGGGCAGTTTAAGAATGAAGCGCGCTTCGTGCTGGTTTGGATAACAATTTCTTGCTGAAAATTCTCGTAGCTTCTTTGCCTACTGGAGTTAACAGCAGCTCATAGAACCAATAACCGACCCCTTTGTTCTTCGCGATTGCAAAATCGATACTCTTGGCAATAACACCACCTTGTTGCGGTGAGCAGTTACGACAAAATCCTTGATTTTACACCATTGTTCTTTCTTTTCTATATGCGTTTACCCTGGACTTAGACCAAATTTTGCATCAATTTACTAACATCTCAGCCTCAAAAGAAGACTGGGCTATTTTGTCATAGTCTAAACTCCAGTTTTAACCTACCCTAGGGTAATTCCAAGGGGAACCTTCAACCTTCAACCTTCAACCTTCAACCTTCAACCTTCAACCTTCAACCTGATTAAACCTTCAACTAAAGTACCTTCAAAAGCTGTTTAATTTTGGTCTCCTGTTTCTGCTTTAATTGGTCTGGGAACTTCAACTCAATGGCAACTTGATCGGATAAATCTTCGACATCCACAATTTGAGCCAACAATCGCTGTGGTAACTGGTTAGTCGATTCCTGACTCAATAGCAAGCCAACGAAGGGTTGGTCTTGCTCCATTCTTCGTAAATCTTCTGGTGTGAGCAATGGACTAGTTTGCTCCGTGGTATCAGAATAGGCAGTGCTGCGTTCTAATTCAACCCGTAAACTCATCACTCCCATTTCAGTTGCCCTACCACTGTAAAACTTACCTTCCCAATAAAGCTGAGCAGTAGCCCTAATCTGTTTACGCACCTTAGTACTAGTTTGGGTATTCAACTCTCGGAAGGCACGGAACACACCAGTGGCTAAGAAACCTAAGGAGCCCATAGGTCGGTCTAAGGTCGCACGCTTCTGGGAATACCACTCCCTGACATCGGAATAAATTACTAGGACTAAATCATCTAGCTGAGCTTGAGTGAGGTTGATAAAATTAATCGCAAGGTGAACTTGATGGTCACTAATCGGTGTCTTGCGGATAATTTCTCCAGCAACAAAGGCTCGTCTGCCGTAATCTCCCACAATTTCAAGGTCTACTTGATCAGGTAGGTTGGGCCAGCTATCTAAGGCAATTAAAACTCCGCTTTCTGAGATATTAACCGTTTCCCCTGGCCAACTCTGGTCAGTGGTGTGAATTGTCACCGGAAGGCGTCGTAGCAGGCGGTGTTTGGGGCGTTGTTGGGGTTGTTCAAAGGCAACCAACAAACCTGCTGTCAGCAGAATCAAGTTAAAGACGCACCACATGGCGTTAACCAAGACCGCTTCTGCATCTTCTGGACGGAGCAGCAGCCAAAAGGGAACAGCTAGTAAGGCAGCAATCACTATAGCTGTTACTACCAAAAGACCCTGTACTGACTGCCAATCAAAACTCCGCTGACTAACCGATACCCCCTTGTCAGTTACATTAAATGAACCGAGCTTGGGGTTAATCACCGCCATCAGAGTGACATACCCCGTCTGGAATGACATCACAAATTCAAACACCTCGTTCCAGAAGGAAAAGCGAACTTCTTTGTAGGTGATATAGTTAGCATTGAGGCTAATCAGTAGATGGGGCAGGGCATAAAATAAGGTTTCTAGCCCCAAACCCTGAATGGGATTGATGCCAAACAATAGGAATAGAGTGGGAGTGATAGCGTAAATCAGCCGGGGAAAGCCATAGAAGAAGTGGGAGGTGGCTGAAAAATAGCAAATCCGCTGGCCTAAGGTGAGATGTTTTGCCTTCCAGTTCAACAAGGGGAATTCTAGCCGTAGAATCTGAGCCATTCCCCTTGCCCAACGCACTTGCTGACCCACATAGGAGGCAAAGGTTTCAGGGGCTAAGCCAGCAACCATAATCTGGTCATAGTACACTGACTCATAACCTAAGGAATGGAGTCGGAAGGCCGTGTGACAATCTTCTGTAACGGTTTCAACGGCAATTCCCCCAATCTCCAGCGCATGGTTTTTGCGAATTACCGCTGCTGAGCCACAGAAAAAGGAAGCATTCCAGAAGTCATTGCCCTTTTGCAGTACTTTATAAAAGAGTTCATTCATCACTGGAATCTCACCCTTAGTATAGAGATTTCGCTCAAAGGGGTCGGGGTTAAAGAACCAGTGGGGCGTTTGCACAAAGGATACGTTTGGGTTGTAGAAAAACCCGACTGTGCGCATCAGCAATTTTCGCACTGGAATGTGATCGCAGTCCAGAATCAATACCAGATCGCCCTTGGTAGTCTTAAAAGCTGTGTTGATATTACCTGCCTTGGCATGATCATTGTTAGGTCTAGTCAACAATTTACAGCCGATTTCTTCGCACATCTGCTTCAACTTTTTGCGACGCTCTGGATACTTTCTGCCATCATCTAAGACATAGACTTGTTTTTTATCCTCCGGATAGTCCATAGCCAGAGCGGCTACTGCTGTATTGCGGACAATTTCCACAGGCTCGTTGTAGGTTGGAATGTAGATATCAACCTTGAACCATTGGTCTTGAGGATAGTTAGCCAGATCAACGGTTTCTCGGTCTTTGATTTTGATAGTTTGAAAATAAGCTAGCAATAGGGTTAGAATTGCATACAATTCCGCCCCCAACAACAGCACACAGAAAAACCCGTTGATCCAAGTATCAAAATTTAGGGTATAGGCAAAGCGATAGTATAGGTAGCGCATGGTGGTCACCAGGCTCAGCCATACTAAAAACAGATGAAAATACTCACTGACTGTTTTATCAGATTGTTTGGCTTCAGTGCGCACTACCACTTGACCAACCAATATTAGTGCGATCGCTACAATCCCCTGCTGCCTGACTGTTAGGGGTGTAGTAATCAGGGGTATGGATAGCAACACCAGCAGCAAAATCAGCCACGACAAGTGATTCGACCCTAGCCGTGCTAGGACTCGGTCAAAAAACCGAGGTAGGCGATCAACGAGTAATGTAATTAAAGGGGATCGACGAGGGCGATTTTGCCTATTTCTCGATTGTTTGAATAAGGAAAAAGACATAGCAATTTATAGCATTTTGATTTGAGATGTGAAACTAATATTGATGTAAGTATTCAGCCGTAAGCTATCAGCTATCAGCTGATAGCTTACAGTGGAATTTTGATTTAATCCTATTTAATATACAAACAATCCTAAAGACTAATTAAAACTAAAGACTAAGCACTAATCACTAATTACTAATGACTTTTTTGATCTGTCACACGCTTGAGGTACAACTGGCTAATGCCATAAAGCAGGAAGGTTACGCCCAGAATACCTAAAGCTAGGAACCACCAGTTTTGTTGGAGGAAGAACGATGCTTTACTGAGGGCGGAGGTTTTTTCAATGCGCTTTTTAGAACGGGCTAGTTCAAAGAACTCTAGCTTATAGGCATCGGGGTCATAACCAGCAGGGTCTTGTTGATAACTACTAACTAAAACCGTATCCTTCTGCAACTGGTAGAACCAAGAATCTTTAGTGAGAATCTGCCGCACGCGGTCTAAGCCATTTTCCGTTTGACCACTCAAAGCCAAAAGTACCCGCTGATTGTTATCGGGAGACATGATTTGTTTCATTACCCCTTCAGTATCCGGTAGAGTCTGGGCACTAGCTTCACCCCACTGACGTCCTAGAGCATTACTCAAACGCAAACCTTTTGACTCAAATACCTCTGGAAACGGAAATTCATCCCTGGTGCCAATTCCGACTAGATTGCGCTTCCTCCTGATCTGATCAGGCAATTGTTCAATGGTGTAAACATCCAGCTGTACTGAATCTGCCTTACTCAGACGTCCTAAACGTTCACTCATAGCTAGTAGTGTGAGCAGATCGGTATCAGATGGTGTCTCTGACAACACGATCGCTGTATTGGACAAATCTTGAGGAGCTGCAAATGGGTAACCTACTTGCAACAGTTCTAGATTAGGTAGTTGAACTGAGGGCTCCCGATTAACTTTGAAGCTGGTTTCAGCATGAACCGTACCGGTTAGTTGTTGGTCCGTAATTTTACCACACTCCTCTGGTTCCCTGGGGTTCAGCCGGAAAGCAACTTTGATTTTAGAGGTGGGTTTAATCAGATTGGCAGGAAGATCCACTTTGAGGGTTTCTCGCTGTGAGCCATCCCTCTTAGTCAAGCGTTTACCACCAATTAGTACATCATCTAGTAAGACTTCTACAGCAGAGGTGCGAGGATTGACCTGGGGACCATAGCTGTAAACTAAATTCATGGAACTGCCCCGTTTAAACCGATCATCCGGTAAGGCACGAAAATTAAACTCTACCGGTGGTGCTCCACTGCCTCGCACCGTTACGTCCTTAAAGGGTTTACCATTGGGCTGAGTAACGATGTCTTGGAGAGTAAAGGAATTTTCTTCTGGCAAATAACCAGGCCAATTTCGGGAGGATGGTATTGGTACATCCGGAACCTGATCCACGAAAATTAATTGACCTGTGCCAAGTTTACTGGTATCTGGCTGTACTAAAAACTGGGCAGCCTTTTTCACGCCATCTGGGCCATTGCCAGTCACCACCAAGACCGGGTTACTGCCATCATTGACGGTGGTAAGTGCCAGCACACCGACATCATCGGGTAAGGGAATCTGATTTCCATCTAAAATCTGATTCCCGGAGAAAGTAAAGGGCAGTTCTAAAGACTTCAAAACCTGTTGATTTCCAGGAGTCCCAATCACAACTAAACTATCGCCCCACTCTAATTCGTCGATAGTCTCTACTAAACGGGTGGTAATAGGACGGAAGTCAGCCAATCTGCCTAGGGAAGCCTGTAAGCGAGGCGCAGCAGTCAACCAAGATTCTAAGGAATCCACGGATCGGGTCTGGACATTCCCCTGCGGCAGCATATAAGCAATGCGATTGGCATCTAAGCTGAGTTGATCAAAGAAAGGATAAGGATAGCGACTGAAATTTAGGGGGATAGGTTGAACTTGGTATTGGAAGATTAATTTGGAATCCGGCAAAACCTCAGTCCACAACGTGGCATCCCCTCCATCCGTACAGCCAGTGGTGTTGTGTTGCTGGGCTACTAGGGAAAGTTCATTGTAGTCCTGGATCAGGGTCGTTGGAATAGCAAACATGACGTTAGCCACCTGAGACTGCTTGCGGTTGAGAGGGACACTGGCCACACTGGTACCATTAATCCGCAAGGTCAGGTTAGAGCGATTTGCAATCAAGGCTGGTGAATGCTGGAAGCGGATTAAGGCTTTGGCGGTTTTTATATTCCAACCCCTCGGACGGGTAAAGCCCAGTCTTGCTTCCGAATAAACCCCCCGCATACGGAGGCGATTGCCTACAATCGGAGAGCGGTTAAATTGCAAGATGTACTCACTTAATGGGATATTCGGCGTAGAAGCAATTGGATTTGGGGTAGATTGGGGCTGTGAACGAGGTTGGGACTGGGAGCGGGGTTTGGTCCGTGGCTGAGGTCGGGCAGCTGGTCGAGGTCTGGTGGGAGCAACCCTTGCTGGCGCAGGATTAGAACGTCTTTGTCGTGGCGCTGCTGGAGCAGCTTTTGGTCTAGGTCGCGCCGCTGGCCGAGGTCGAGGTTTAGGTTTGTAGACTGGAGCCTTAGTGGGGGTTTTGGGTAAGCTGTACTTCTGGATGAACTGGTCTTCCTGTTTTCTGAGGTTACCGTCCCCTTGAGCTCTGGTTAGGGTAGTACCGATGCCGAGGGTTAATACCATGCTTGCACATAGCAGCAACAAGGATAATCTAGGACCTAGAGAAGGACGTCGTTGATGATTAGTCGTACGATCTTGGGCTTGGGAGCGGCGAAACAAGAATTTCATAATCTTAACAATAGAGAATACTAGGAGAATAGTAAGATCACCCTTAATTTATAAAGAAAAGTTGTATTGCTTAGGCTTAACTTTAACGATTTAGACCATTTTTGTCACCTGTATCACCTGATTGATCGGTATAGATTGATCGGTATAGTTATCGGTATAGTTATTGGTATGTTTAAACTATTCCCCTCCCTAACTGGGATTTAACAGGTTGCGGTCGATGGCTGTGGTAGGCAATAACCCTAACCAAGCTAAGTTTTGGGTATAGTAGGCCGATTGATCATCCCAAATGCCTTCCTGATATTGTGGTATTAGTTTCTGCTCTATCAATTCTCTAGCCATCGCTGGCTTAATTAAACGTAGGGCAGAATAAAGCATGGCATATTGGGAAGTTGCTTCGTAAGTCACCGTTGGTTTTCCCTGGATGTCAATCCTGGCGGGCAGCTTTGAAGAAGAACGCCACAGGGATTGCAAATGCTGGGTGGCAGTACCGAGATAGGAAAATGCTTCTGGGGTATTGAACCAAGCTGCATCCCAAGCAACTCTCCACCACACTCGGTAGGCATCAAAGCTATAAGAACTTTTGAGTGGACTGTCTGGTGGCAATGGCTGGAATTGACCAGTTTCGGTATCAAGGGCTATCCAATCGCTGGGTAAACCTACAGCAGAAACCTGAGAAGACTCTTTTAACACCTGGTAGCTACTATCCACCAAACTTAACCAGTCATGGTTGGGGTCAACTTGGGCAAAGAGACGAAAGGAGAAAGGAGCAAGATATGAGGGGTTGAGATATACAGTTGATGGAGAGGGCACAAAGGCTGCTACAGGTCCTGGCAGAAGATAGCGCTTTCCCCTGACCTCTTTGGTGGACAAGTTCCACAAATCTTCCAGCTTAGTCAAAGCTAAGTCTAGGTATTCCGGTCGATTCCAGCGACGAGAAGCGAGAATTAATGCTGTTGCTGCATCAATATCGGCATCGCTGGCAAAATTTCTGTCAATCGCACCCCAGTTACCGCTCTGATTACGACCCCACTTCCACACCCAAAGTTGGTCTTCGAGAGTACCATTGGTTCCTGAGCGTTTGAGATTGTTTTGAGACCATTCTAAGGTTAGGGCAAAGGTGGTGGGGTCATCGGCAATCACCGCTCGCAGCATCCCATAGGCTTGCCCTTCAGAGGTTGAGCGATCGCTTGCTTCGTAGTCGATGACTCGCCCGTCTTTTTGAATAAATTTCTCTTTGTATACAGTCCAACTTTCTGCTATAATAGCGCTTTCGTCTATAGGTAAAGCAGTCTGGGGAGCCTCTGGTTCAGGATACTCACGGTATACTGAAGGCGTTTTGCTTGGTGATGACTGGGGTGGTGAAGGGGTTGGAGATCGTCTTGACAATTGATGGGGAGCACAACCCCATAGACTCAACAACATAATGGTGAAAGTAACTATAGAAACCCTGAGGGTGCGACCCATAAATAAACCTTGACGGCTGTTGTATGACATCGTAAATTTGCGGCTCTTACATTTACTCCTCAAACATAGTTGGATACAAGCCTCTGGATTGATCCAACGTAGTCTTTTAAGGGAAGAAGTCTGAACCTAAGCCTAGCCTAAAAACATCAGAGTTCAGAATTATTCAATTCTGATATTGGCTTTAAATGTCTGGATTATTCATTTGTGATTATAAAACTGCCAATTTTTAAGTGTTCATTGCCATTTGGGATTTTCCCTTGCGATACCTTAATCCTTAATCCTTCATCCTTCATCCTTGACACTTCATCCTTTATACTTCATTTAGAATTTATTCTTTACACTTGACACTTCATCTAGACTTCATTTTTTATCCTTAATCAAAACGTTCCCAAGGCGGTTGGAAACCCCTGCGGAACAGAAATCCTTCTTGGATTTGCTGTCTCTGACGGGACAGGGTAGCAGTACTAGACCCTCGACTGAATTCCTCCAGTCGTAGCTGTTCCAACTGTTCTAGGGCTTTGACTTTAAAATCTTCTGTCTGATTTAGTCCAACTAAGGCGCGACGTACCCCGAAATCCAGGGGTTTGATCGCAAGACCCCTATAATAGAGTTGCTTGGCGGAGTCAAAGCGTCGTTGTTGGAAACGAACACCACCTAAAGCAGCAATAATCTCAGTGTTACTGGGTTCTGCGGTCAAAATCACCTGATAGGCGCGTTCTGCTATGTCTAACTGATCAATCGCTTCTGCCAATCGCCCCTGCAACAAGTATGTCTGAACGGAGTAGGGAGCTCGATTGACTAATTCAATCACCTGAGCTCTAGCTAATTCTGGACTACGCTGAGCAATAACCTGAATTAAACGGCGGTTTACTGGTATGTTGTCTGGTTCAGATTGCAGGAGCGAAATGTATAGGGGTTCTCGTGTGGGATTGGCAGGTAGAGCACCGACTAGAGCAAAGAGTTCTTGGGGCGGAAGCACATTGGGTTGTGTCTGCAACCAATAGTATACAAATGCCTCAGCTTGGGATTCTGGAATCAGATTCGCTTGATAGGCAATTGTAGCGCGTGCTAGCTGTAGGTTAACATCACTAGGATTGAGCGCCACTAGTTGGTCATAAACTGCCACAGCTTCCCCTGGTCTATCCTGTAGCAGAAGTATAGATGACAATCCTTGCAATGCTCCATTGAGAATATCCCGTTGTGGGTTGCTGGCAATCAAGGCTTGGTAACGCTGGCGGCTAGCAATCCAGTTACCCTCAAGACGTTCAATATCTGCCGCTAGCAACTGTACTACCAGATCGTTAGCTCCCTGGGGTGTGGCGGTATATGTAGCCAAAGCATTTCTAGCTGAGATCAAGTCATTGGCTTCAATGTAAAGTTGAGCCATCCGAAAGTACAAAAACGGGGCGTTAACCCCAGATGCCAGGATATTTTGGTAAATAGATAGAAATTCTGGCCCCGGCGGCTCGATCGGGATCAAGGCGTCTGCCACCGCTTGCAATTCCCTGGGTTCAGTAGGTAGGGGAATCAGTATGGTCGCTAGACGGTTGCTCAATTGAGCTTGAGAAATTAACCCGGTCTGACGTTCCAGACCCACGATCTTAATCATCAGACTACGGTTATCAGGCTCGAAGGCAAGCTGTTGTTGGTAAAGCTGCAATGCGGTTGCCCGTTCGCTGGGTATGCCTGTGAACACATCAGCTATCTCCCGAATTAAGTTAGGGTCATTAGGATTCTCTGCCAGTGCCTGGCGGTAGAGCATAGAGACTTGGGCTTCCAGGGCTGGATCTTGATTTTTATTGCGAATTTCATTTAGCGATCGCGCTAAGGGCAATGTGGCTTGAGAAAGACCTTGTAAAGGCTCTAATACAGCCAAGGCTTCAGAGATTTGTCCATTTTCAGCATAGGCTTGGGAGAGGGCGGCTCGGGTTTGGATGCCTAGGTCATCCAGCTGATCGATTAGGGCGAATCCCACTAACTCGTTTTCCAGAACCTGCACCGCCTGAGCCGCATTGCCAGTTTGCCTTAAGGATTGGGCATAAGCCAGCACAGCATAGCCACTAATCACATTCCCTGTCGCGAGGTATTGATTAAAGAGTTCCAGACCCCTTTGAGGGTTACCGTTGTAGGTGTAAACTTCTGCTGCCCCTATTAGC
Source organism: Moorena sp. SIO3I6 (assembly GCF_010672095.1). Lineage (NCBI taxonomy): Bacteria > Bacillati > Cyanobacteriota > Cyanophyceae > Coleofasciculales > Coleofasciculaceae > Moorena > Moorena sp. SIO3I6. The sequence continues at coordinate 9,661 of NZ_JAAHHU010000055.1, forward strand.
ACATCTGGAGTAGGGTCCGTTTGCAGCACAATTTCATAGTCTGCGATCGCTTCACCAAATCGTTGCTGATAACCATACAGCAGAGCTCGCCTGCCACGAGCTTCTGTATCATTGGGATTAATATCGAGCAAGACCGTAAGGGCTTCAATTCCCTGAGCCTGCCATTCTTGTTTATAAGTCCCGAACAGACCTACTGCACTTAGGGCTAACTCATTGGTAGGGTCTTCAGCGAGCACCTGTTGATAGGCATCCCAGGCTTGGTCAATCAATCCCTGTCGGCGGTAGGCGATGGCTAGGCCAATCTTCGCATCAATGGATTGGGGATAACGCTGGACAGCTTGCTCAAACTCTTTAATTGCCTCCTCCACTCGTCCTTCCCTGAGCAGATTAAAGGCTTTGATAATCGGCACCGGAATAGTTTGGGCTTGAGCTGCCTCAAGGCAAAAGGCAAGAGGGAAAAGGGAAACAGTTAAGGGTAAGAGGTAAACGGTCAAGGGTAAGAGGTAAATGGGTAAATAATTTACCACACGGCGGCACGGATGGCAAGGTGAATCCAGTCCCTTTGCCTTTTGCCTCTGACCCGAGGATTCTCCGCTCTTTATCGGGGGTAAGCCTTTTCCCTTGTTCCTTTTGCCTTCCTCTAGAATCATGGAGTAAACCTACCTCTAGGAGTTACATCAAAATCGGTTTTCAATCGAAATCCGGCAAACGTTTCCTTGAAACTATTGCGTTGCTGAAGGCTAAAACCAAGCCGCACATTCGGTAAAAATTGGAAATCGTAGTATAGCTCTAACACATCTGGTACATCATCCCCATTTTCCTGGCGCAATTCCTCATTGGAGAGGTCCCGACCATAGGCTAATCCTACCCGGTCATTCTTAGAAAACAAATCCAAGAAGGTGATTCCGAAACTGAAGGTGTTTCCATCTTCATCCAAATCCCGGTTGCGGTAAATCCCATAGCGACCAAATATGCCCATATTCAGTTCAGGAATAAACACTTCGCCATTGACACCAAATGCTTCTTCATCATCATTCTTGTTGATGCCAAAGTCATCCCTTCCCCGTTCGATGGAGAAAATTTCCCGGAAGCCACTATTGGCACCACCATCCCTGCCTGAGGCATAGGTTCCTCGCACGATCACATTATCGTAACGCAGACCAATTTCTCCAGCCAAGCCATTGAGGTCAAATCGCTCCAGACTCTCAGCTGATGAAAACAGAGCGACTTTGCCTTCTATATTGTCTGTAACTGCCCAGTTAACCAATAAACCTGGACGAGATGCGATCGCAGTAGCACTCAAGGCTGGATTAGTTTGAAAAACTGGATTAAAGAAATGGCTTACCCCATCCTTGGCAAAACTATTCCGATCAAAGTAGGAGGTTAAATCCAACTGACCGACAGAAAAGCGCAGAGTGGGTAAGGTGCTAGCAGGAGCAGCCGTAAAGAACAACTGATTGATAGTTGCCCCTTCGTTAGGTGAGTCTACCAATTGGTCATTTTCGCTAGTCAGATCTAGGGTAGCTCCAAACAGGAATTGGGGCGTTAGCACATAGTTTCCGTCCAAGCGAGCTCTGGCTACTGAATTTTCCCCTTGAGTCACGAAACTACCCTGGAAACGCAATGATGCTGGGGTGAGAGCGGTAGTAGGCAGCAAGGGGCGACCGGTGGATTGGGCTGTTGGGGGAGAGGTTGGTCGATTCAGGTTTGAGTTAGGAGCCGGTGGCCAGGGTTGTAGTGCTGGTTGGAAGAAGGGTACTTGACCAAAGCCAGGGGTGTTGGGATTTGGCACCACTGGGATGGGAGTGACTTGCCCTGGTAGGGGTGGTTGGGGGGTGGCTGGGAAAGGAGATTGACCAAAGCCAGGGGTGTTGGGATTCGGCACCACTGGGATGGGAATGAATTGTCCTGGTACCTGACCTGGAGGGGTGGCTGGAAAAGGAGACTGGCTCAAGCCAGGGATGTTGGGATTGGGCATCATTGGTATCGCAATGACTTGCCCTGGTACCTGCCCTGGAATATTGTTCAAATACGGTAGCTGACCTAAGCCCAAGCCATAACTACTGCCCCCCATGGGAATGGGATTGATCGGGACTACTGGCCGGGGGGCTGGGGAACTTCTCAGATAGGGCAGCTGACCTAAACCCGAATTGTAAGGACTACCCCTCATGGGCATGGGATTGACTGGGGCTGGCAGAGGAGCGGGCATAGGTCTCGGGTAGGGCAACTGACCGAAGCCAGGGTTATAGGTAGTACCCCCCATCGGAATGGTATTGACTGGGGCTGGCAGGGGAGCCGGTGTAGTTCTCAAATAAGGTAGCTGACCCAAGCCAGGGTTATAGCTAGGGTTATAGCTATTTATCCCCTGGGGGGTAGACATGCCGAACCCTGCCGTTGGTATCAATATTACAGTTTGTGGTACGTAGGGCAATTGAGCAGGTAACCCATTATTCGTACCCATACTCGTTCCCAACGGCATCGTCCCAGTTACTCCTGGCATCATCGGCATCAATACTACCGTTTGTGGCACGTAAGGAAAATAGCCCCAATTCTGGTTAGGAGTATTGCTTACCAACGGCATCGAGTTAGGAAGTGCTGGCAATGGCGCTGGTGTTTTGGTTTGTGGGAAGACAGGCAGTTGTCCTACCGATTGGTTTTGGTAGTTATTCAGAAATAGGGGTGTGGCTGTTCCTTGCCCTAGCTGCTCGGGCAGGGTTGGTGGGGAAGGAGGTAGTTGCTTGAACTTGTTGGGCAGTTTACCAGCATTGGACGGAATTGGCCCTGTTGGTACTGGCAAAGGTTCGGTTTTTGCTTGGGAGGTTGTCTGCTGGTTCGAGCTAGAGTTGGGACTATTGGGAACTAACTTCGGAATTAGGGATGGCAGCAGCTGATTACAGGCTGTGTTGTTTTGACAGTTGCTCCAGTTAGCTGGAACTACTCCTTGCAAATCTAAACTCGAACTGCTGCCATAGGGCAACAGTTGGCTTAGCTTGAATTCCGTGAAAGTTAAGTCGATTTTCTCTAGGTTTAGCGTCGATGATGACACTAAAGGCTTTTGAGGTGATGGCGTTAACGCTAACTGGTCTACTTTAGTGTCAGCTTTAGTGTCAGCAGATTTCTTCTGGGTGACTAGCTTAGAGTTAGCTGCTTTGCTGTGTTTTAGTTCCGACGACTCTGGGACTGGTGAGCCTAGTTTCGAGGTAGCCTCAGGGTTAGGTCGATGAGAGACTTTAGTAGTTTTATTGAGCCGGGATGACTTTGGTAACCCATCCCTGTGTCCTGGTTTTAGCTCCAGTTTCCCTGGTTTTTGAGGCTGTTGAGATAACTCAGGGATTTCCGAACCCACCTTTTTGCTAGTGGTGAGGTTAGGTTGGCTAGTGGTGATGTTTAGGGAAGCCGACGTTTTGGCTTTTCCAAAGGGTGGCATTGCCCTAGCTCTAGACCTGGCATAGGGTGATCTGAACTTGGGTTTAGTTGATTGTCTTTGCTGGTGGTTACCTGTCGGCTGGGCTAGGGTAGTTCTGTTTTCTCTACCGTTTTCTCTACCGTTACTGCTTAGTAAAGCCGACTTTTTACCTTTGGGCCGTGCTGGAATAACTTTGGCTATCTCCTCTGGCTGGGGCTTAGCCGTCGGCTGGATTGGAGCAGCTACGGTTTTTTGGACGGTTTTTTGGGAGGCAGTCCTTGAGGTAGCTGAGCTTTGGGTTTTCAGCGGTGCAGAAACAGCTTTAGCTGTAGACTCCCGTTTGGCTAATTTTTGCTGCTGCAACCGAGATAATGGTAACTTCCTCCTGGTAGCATAAGAACTGGGCTGAGCAGATTCCTTGGTTTTCAGCAAGGTCGGGAGAGCCTCAGGGGTAGCCCTTGACTGGCGTGACCCTAACTTACGCTTAGCTACTGGTTTAGCTGATTCTTCAGTCTGGGGTAAGAAGTGTGGCGGCACAGCTGAATCCAGTTTCCTGGTGGAGTTGCTCCTTGGGGCAGAAGACCTTTGGGTCTTAATTGGCTCAGGGATTGTCTCCTGTTGACTTTCAAGCTTTCCTAGTGCTACAATACTTATTGGGGCTACTTCTTCACTTTCTTCACTAATGGATTGCTCTGAATCATTGCTCTGATTTGTCCGGAGCTGCTCTAAGAACTTAGTATGTTTAGATATAGCAGTTGCCTGGGCTGGTTCAATGGCACTGAAGGACAGCATCCAGACTACAACGAATGACCCAGTACTAAGCAGTTGCATCCATAGAAGGACATTCTTGACTATCCATCTCAGACATTGACTAGTTGTTTGATGGATTGTCTGGGTTTTTTGCCTAATCAATCCTTTCTGTAAACCCTGTCGCCGCTCTAGCAAAGGGCTTGGTTTTGGGCGACTCATACTACCTGCTCCATAAAACTTATACAAAACTTGCCTTAGCTAGTTAAAGCTGTTTACTTCCTGCTTCTTCCGGAACTGTCGGCAGCACTCCGTCCACAGGCAGACACCGTAGAGCCTACGGCGTTTCTCAAATTAATTGCTGCGTTTAAATCTCTGTCGAGACTTAACCCGCACTCAGGACAGTTATAAGTCCTGATGTTCAGTGGCATCTTTTGACGATGCCCACAGCTTGAACACAGTTGAGATGATGGGTAAAATCTGTCAACCATGACTAACTGTGAGCCATACCATTCACATTTGTATTCCAGCTGTCTCTTGAACTCGTAAAACCCTTGGTCAGCAATAGAGGCAGCTAGCCTATGATTAGCCATCATTCCAGATACATTTAAGTCTTCAATCACTACCGTGCCGTGGTTCTTAGCTAAATAAGTAGTGAGTTGGTTTAATGTATTTTTGCGGATATTAGCTACTTTTTGATGTTTCTTAGCTAGTCGATTTACTGCCTTGTACCAATTGTTTGAACCTTTAATTTTTCTAGATAGGTCACGCTGGCATCTGACTAGTTGCTTAAAAGCTTGACCATAGGGCAATGAACCTGGGAACACAATGCCAGTGCTGAGTACAGCTAATTCCTTGATTCCTAAATCCACCCCTACCACATCTTTTAATTTGGGGGTCGGTAATGCTTCGTGTTCATAATGAAAACTCACATACCAACCGTCAGCTTGCCTAGAAATAGTTATTTTCTTGGTGGTTATCTGTGGTAATGGCTCATAAGTTTTCACCCAACCTAACTTGGGTAACTTATGTCTTATGCCTGATAATTTAATCGACTTACCAGAGTTGTCAATCGTCAAACTGTCATTTCTCCCTTTCTTTTTGAATTTTGGATATCCTCCTAGCCCCTTGAAGAAACGTTTATAGGCAACGCCTAGGGAAATAAAAGCATATTGATAGACTTTAGAGGATAGTTGATTCATCCAAGGGTACTGGGGTTTGACATGGTTGGTAAAAAGCTTCCTCAGCTTACTTGCTGATGGTTTTAGACCTTCTGAGTAAGCTTGCTGCCATAAAGCCAGTCCCCAGTTATAAACCCACCTATAATAGCCAGCATGTTTAGCCATCAAAGTTTTTTGGTGATTATTCAGTTTTAGTTTGGTCTTGATAGCTTTGTGCATGTTTAATAACCCTTAGTGATGTTTTTCGTGTTTTTGTTGCCACTCCACTCTCATTGATATTTCCTGACGACCAGTTATGGTCACAATTTTATGGCACACCCATTTATAGATTATTTTGGCTCATATTTGTTTTAAAATGAACCAAAATTAGCTCATATCCCTTGGATTAACTGGACTATTAGTGATCTAAGCCAAAACTATCACCAAAATTACCATTACTAGAGTTTAGTGCTTAGCTCGATTTGTCGCCAACTACATCACTAAGGGTTACTGATTAGGTTTGCTGATAGTCAATGGTTGCTGGCATCCATAAAGCCATTAAACCATCAACACAGATATATAATCTCCCCCATAATAGTTGACAACCAAATCAGTTGCCTGACCTCCCCTTTTGGGGTAGTGCCGATTTTTTGGTAGGACTTTAACACTTGCCGATCACCTAGCCAATATTAATGGGGATTACTGGTCAGTTAACTCAATTTAGATGCTTGATGCCCCGTCACCAAGGGTGGGGGGTGCTGACTGGGGTTTTGTTCTTGTTCAACACCAACACTAGTCTTAACACAAAGTTGTTGGCAAATCCCAACAACTAGGATTTTTAGCTTTGGGGATGGGGTTTGGGTATTTAGCTAGTATTCACAAAATAACTGAGGGGTCAGACCCCTCAGTTATTCTAGTACAGGATTTCACTTATGGCAATTTACATATAAGTAAGGTAAACTTGCTATCACAAAAATTCTAAAGGTACGCTCTTACCATTAAGAATTAAATTCGCTACAGGTGCGCTTTCCGTGATGGCGAACGCGCCCCGCGTGACCTACGGTCAAGGGATTGCTCGCCATCACGGGTCGCACCTCCGGGTCGCACCTAAAAGATGCCCCTAATTCCTTGATCAAAGCGCTCCAGGAAAGTCCTCTTCCCTAGAGCAGGAAGTAACAACACAACTTGATTGTCCCCAGTCAGAGGTTTGTCGGGAAGTTTTAAACCTAAAGTTGGTTTTAAACCTAAAGTTGTCAGATAATCAGATAAAGTGAATCAGCTGCTCTGACAACTTTAGGTTGACAATCAATCCTCGTATGAGGAGGGGATAGAGTTCAACGACCAATTCCCAAATAGGAGAAACCAGCACGTTCTAGCTGGGTCCGATCTAGGCAGTTGCGACCATCAATGATCACCGGATAGTTCATCAGCTCGGCCATTTTACCATAGTCGAGCTTCTGGAACTGATCCCAATCTGTAACTAAAACTAAAGCATCACAGCTATCAGCCAACCGTTCTGGATCGGTTTCGACAATCACGTTAGATAGACCATGACGCATGCCAGTTTGGGAAATAATTGGGTCATAGGCTTTGACCTTGGCTCCGAGTCGGTTTAGTTCTTCCACCAGATTTAGAGCAGGAGCATCCCGCATATCATCAGTATTGGGCTTAAAGGTCAAACCCAACAGTCCCACTGTTTTACCTTTGAGGATTTTCAGCTCTTTCTGGAGTTTTTCAAGGGCAAGTAGACGTTGGCGTTTGTTGACACTGACAGTGGCTGTCAGCAAATCTGCTTCATAGCCGTAATCTTCAGCGGTATGGAGTAGTGCTAAGACATCTTTGGGGAAGCAAGAACCACCCCAGCCAATTCCTGCTTGTAAAAACTTGTTGCCAATCCGGGAATCTAAACCAATTCCTTGGGCAACTTGGGTAACATCAGCACCTACGCGATCGCAAATATTGGCAATTTCATTAATAAAGCTAATTTTAGTAGCCAAAAAGGCATTAGCCGCATATTTAATCATCTCAGCTGAGCTGAGGTCTGTAGCTAGTACAGGAACTGGGGGAAGGGATTTGTCTTCGGCAAACTGGCGTTCAACAATTGGTTGATACAGTTCCTTCATCATTGCGATCGCTTGTTCGCTATTGCCTCCTAGGACAATACGGTCTGGATTAAAGGTATCGTAAACTGCTGAGCCTTCTCGGAGAAACTCTGGATTACTGACCACATCAAAATCCGCCGTAATGTCTTCTGCTGGTTCAGTTTCAGCTTTACCTCCTGCAGTTACCAAAGATTTCTGGCGTTCAGCTACCCCATCTAGGACAATCATCCTCACCCAATCTCCAGAACCAATGGGTACCGTTGATTTGTTGACAATTACTTTGTAACCATCCTTGAGATGGGTTCCAATCCCTCTGGCAACAGCTTCCACATAACGAGTGTCACTTTCTCCAGTAGGTAGGGGGGGAGTTCCCACTGCAATGAATAAAATTTCCCCATGGTCTACCCCAGCCGCCAAATCTGTGGTAAACTCAATTCTACCTGCATTAGCTGACTCTTGCATTATTTCCGACAGTCCCGGTTCGTAAATGGGGGACTGTCCAGATTTCATCAGCTTAACTTTTTCTTCGTTGTTGTCTACACAGATTACATGATGACCGATATGGGCTAAGCAAGCGCCAGTTACTAAGCCCACATATCCTGTACCAATTACACAAACGCGCATGGACCTATGCCTCAATTAATATAAACTTCAATCGTTAGTAAACGTTAGGAAAGTCTCACGGTTGGAGCCAAAGATAGTATTGGCACCCTGACCTGAGGTTGATTGATTTAATTAAATCTGATTGTTTTACTCTTGAGCAGTTAAACGCTTACGGAAATCGGATACTGTCAAATCTAACCCTTCTGACAAAGGAATAGTAGGTTCCCACCCTAGTAAGGTTTTAGCTTTACTAATGTCTGGTTGGCGACGTCGGGGGTCATCCTGAGGTAGAGGCTTAAAGATAATTTCTGTATCAGGATTGACCATTTTTTGAATCGCCTGAGCGAGTTCTAAGATAGTGTATTCTCCAGGATTCCCGAGATTAATCGGTCCGGTATGGTCATTATTCATAAGTCGCATTAGTCCTTCTACTAAGTCGGAGACATAGCAGAAACTGCGGGTCTGTGAACCATCACCATAAACGGTTAAGGGTTCCCCCTTCAGAGCTTGCACCACAAAATTGCTAACGACTCGCCCATCATTTTCCAGCATTCGAGGACCGTAGGTGTTAAAAATGCGGGCTACACGAATGTCTACACCATTCTGTCGATGGTAGTCAAATGCGAGGGTTTCTGCCACTCGCTTGCCTTCATCGTAACAACTGCGAATCCCAATGGGATTGACATTACCCCGATAATCTTCTGACTGGGGATGGACATCCGGATCCCCATATACCTCAGACGTGGAGGCTAATAAGAATCTCGCCTTCACCCGTTTGGCTAACCCTAACATGTATAGGGTACCCATGACATTGGTTTTGATAGTCTTGACGGGATTGTATTGGTAGTGAACTGGGGATGCTGGACAAGCGAGGTGGTATATTTGATCAACTTCTAACCGAATTGGCTCAGTGATGTCGTGACGGAGCAACTCAAAGTAGGGGTGTGACAGCCATTTGAGGATATTCCGTTTGTGGCCAGTATAGAAGTTATCCAGACAAATAACTTCATGACCTTCTGCCATCAAACGATCAATTAGATGGGAGCCGATAAAACCAGCCCCACCAGTAACTAGGATTCTCATGCCACTGAACTTTTGTGATGTGAAATCAATCCTAAACTAACCTCTGAATTTAACAGTGTCCAGTTAGACAATTTTTACTTAATTTATGGCAAAAAGTCCGGATATATATCTCTCCATATAGTTTTTTACCTACCTTGAAAACCAATTCCGTAATTCCCGAAGGTGATCATCGAATTCTCTTGGCTGACTGGTTGAAAATTACGCTAGTTGGTAGTAAGCATTCCGAGATTAGTACTAGGCTTTCAGGTCTGGACTTTTAATCACTGAATCCCCCCTCTAACCTTGGTCAAGACGTAAGACTGCCATAAACGCTTCCTGGGGAACATCAACAGTGCCTACAGCCTTCATCCGCTTTTTACCTTTTGCCTGCTTTTGGAGAAGTTTTTTCTTCCGGGAAATGTCACCACCGTAGCATTTAGCCAATACATCTTTTCTCAAAGCCGGAATATGTTCACTAGCAATGACTCGACTACCAATAGCGGCTTGAAGAGGAATTTTAAATTGGTGCCGGGGAATGAGTTCCTTGAGTTTTTCCACTAAGGTACGACCCACATAGTAAGCTTTGTCTCGGTGAACAATTACTGCCAGGGAGTCTACAGGCTCCGCATTAATCAGTAGATCCAGCTTGACTAAGGGATTATCTCGGTAACCAATGAGCTGGTACTCCATACTGGCATAACCCCGAGAGCGAGACTTCATTTGATCAAAAAAGTCAGTAACCACTTCTGCTAGGGGTAATTCATAAATTAAAGTAGTCCGTCCTTGGGCAAGATAAGTCATATCCTTAAAATCCCCACGGCGGCTTTGACAGAGTTCCATCAGAGTCCCAACATAGGTTTCTGGAGTAATCATTTCTACCCGGACATAGGGTTCGGCAATTTTTTCCCGTTCTTGGGGGGATGGCAGAGTACTCGGATTATCAATTTCAAGGACTTCTCCCTGATTGGTAGTCACTTGATAGACCACTGAAGGGGCGGTGGTGATTAGCTCCAAATCATATTCCCTTTCCAGGCGCTCTTGAACAATTTCCATGTGCAGCAAGCCTAAGAAACCACAGCGGAAGCCAAATCCCATGGCAGAGGAAGTTTCTGGTTCGTAGTTCAGGGCAGCATCATTGAGTTTGAGCTTATCTAATGCTTCCTTTAAATCCTTGTACTGGTCAGCATCAGTGGGAAACAAGCCACAAAAAACCATCGGTTTGGCTTCAGTGTATCCCGGTAAAGGGTCAATAGCTGCTGCTTTTGCTAAAGTAATGGTGTCACCCACACGGGCATCGGCTACCGCCTTAATGGCAGCAGCTAGGTAACCAACTTCACCAGCGTGGAGTTCATCGACTTGGACTTGGTTAGGGGAAAGCACCCCTAGCTCATCAATTTCGTACTCCTTGCCAGATGCCATCAAGCGAATGCGATCGCCTTTTTTTAGAGTGCCATCGACCACTCTAAAATAAACGATTACGCCACGATAAGCATCATAGTAACTGTCAAAAATCAACGCCCTTAGGGGTTGGTCTACAGTATCGATTGGAGGTGGAATTAGATGTACAATAGATTCCAGGATTTCTTGTATGCCTATACCTTCCTTGGCTGATGCTCGAATCGCTTGGCTACAATCAAGACCAATGATATCTTCGATTTCGGTACTTACCCTTTCCGGTTCAGCTCCAGGCAAGTCTATTTTATTTAGAACTGGAATAATTTCTAGATCGTGTTCAAGGGCTAGGTAAACATTTGCTAGAGTTTGAGCCTCTACACCCTGGGATGCATCGACTACCAACAGTGCTCCTTCACAAGCCACTAGTGAGCGGGACACTTCATAGGAGAAATCCACATGACCGGGAGTGTCAATTAAATTGAGAACGTACTGGTGACCATCGCTAGCTGTATAGTTCATCCGAGCTGCTTGCAGCTTAATCGTAATTCCCCGCTCCCGTTCCAAATCCATATTGTCCAGGAACTGTTCTTTCATCTGGCGGTCGCTTACGGTACCAGTAGCTTGCAGTAGGCGATCAGCTAAGGTCGATTTCCCATGATCAATGTGGGCGATAATCGAAAAATTACGAATATGAGAGACAGGGGCATCAGTCATAAGCTATTGGTATAAACCCAGTCAATAACTGGTCTATTGAGTTCATGCTTCACTTAATGTATTTTAATGTTTTCCGTCAGAGGTAAGGGTACTATCCCTGGAATGGTTATAACTGACCCAGCGTAATTGTCAGTTATCGTAAAGTTATATTAGTAGTGTTATTAGCCCATTGATTATGAATGATCATGCCTTACATCAAGAGGGTTTGCTTGAAAACCACCTTGAGTCTACCAAAGCTACTAACGTAGCGCTATCACGTTCAGCTGACAAAGAAGAAATTTCTATTCATTTGGATACGGAACTCTTGGATCAAATCAAACACTTGACTAATGATCCGAGTAAAGTAATAGAAACGGCAATTCGTCAATGGCTCAGGGGTGAAAGGGGAACAGATCAGGAATTAGCCCGTACCTTTGACCGAAATCCGCCCCTGCCGCCCCGAGGTGAGTGGAACGATTGATAGACAAGAGGTAAAGGCATCTAGGTTGAGACGTTGCCATTGGCTCGTGCGTTAGGGTTGGGTGGTTGCATTTACTTGTTGAAACGGGAACTGAGGCTCCCGGTGTTGCTTGTAGTTTCCAGGTTTCTTTTAATGGCTGCACCTGTGAATTTTCAATGTTTTCAAACTGGATATATAAATAGGCAATCCGCTAGTGCACAAGGTGATTCTAACTTTTTGCAGGGTTTAGGGTGTGAGCTGGTGTATACTCAAGAGGCATCGGGTAAATGCCTTTCTTTTTACTGGCAAGCTGCTGAGCAATATGGTCTGAGTTTCACACAAGTGGTGGGACTTCCCCTAGAAGATGCATTCTGCCCGACTGAAGCCGAAGCCTACCAAGAGAGGCTTCAGAGAATTTTGAGCCAGCGAACCCCTGAACGTTGTCTTCAATCGTTTTGTTACCAGGACAGATCCTTTGCCTTTGAGTTGGTGATTAGTCCTATTTTGCCAGCGGATGGCGAAGCAACAACCGTTCTAGTTATGGGTCACTTGTTGCCGGAATCATCAACATTGGAATGCCGGGAATCTCCTACAAGCCTAAGTGTAGACCCCCATCAAAAATTACTCACCAAAATTTCCGGGCAGATTCGTCGTACTCTCGATCTAGATACCATTTGGCAACAAACTGCCAAAAGTCTAGGGGAGGCACTCCAGGTAAGCCGTTGCCTCGTCTGCTATTACAAACCAGACGCACGGGTAACCAAGGTGCAGGCAGAATATTGCCAACAGCCCTTGCGGTCAATGGCGAAACAACTGCTACCCTTAGATTCTGAGCCTTACCTCGAACAATCCCTCACTAGTCAGGAGCCAGTGCTGGTCGAACACATTGTTCCCGGTGAATGGGAACAGTTGTCTGTGTTGGTGGTTTCAACCTCCTATAAAGATCAACCCAATGGTTTGATTTGGCTACAGCAGTGTGACCATCGCCGTCAATGGAGTGCCGCAGAAATAAAGTTAGTGGGAGAATTGGCTGAACAAGTCGGCACAGCGATCGCTCATGGCACCCTTTACAAGGAGCTAGAAATAGCTAGTGAAAGGGCTGAAGAAGCGTCTCGCCACAAAAGTGATTTTCTGGCTAATACTTCCCATGAGTTACGCACCCCTCTCAATGGCATGATTGGGTTTCTCAAGTTGGTTCTTGATGGCATGGCAGACGATCCACAGGAGCAACGGGATTTTATCCAAGAAGCCTACAATTCTGCATTGCATCTGCTAAATATTATTAATGATATCCTCGATATTGCCAAGATTGAAGCGGGGAAAATGGAGCTAGAACTGGCTCCAGTAGAATTAGAGTCTCTGTTTAGAAAAGTTGAGGACTTTACGGCCAATCAAGCTGAGCTCAAAAACCTCAGCCTCAGAATTGAAATGCCTGATGTCTATGATGGCATTGTTATGTATGGTAACTATCAAAGGCTGCTACAGGTGATGTTAAACCTAGTGGGCAATGCCATTAAGTTTACTGATGAAGGTGGGGTGACTGTTAGTGCTGAGGTGATCCGAAAGAAGATAACTTTCAAAGGTACGGAATTCCCAGGATTGGTTAAAGTTCGAGTTGCCGATACTGGCATCGGTGTTTCCCTAGACCAGCAAGACCGGCTGTTTCAAACATTTACCCAAGTCGATGGTTCCCGAACTCGCCAATATGGCGGCACGGGTTTAGGTCTAGTCATATCCCAAAAGCTGATTGAAACCATGGGGGGTGTGGTCAATTTTTTCAGTATGGGGGAAAATTTAGGGTCAACAGTTACCTTCACTGTACCTCTTTATCAAGTTCCTGTGATGGTTTCCAATCAACCAACTGATATCGATTAACCATCCATCCTTGACGTTACCCTTACAATCACCACCCCCAGTAACTTTGGCATGATCAAGGGGTGATAGCTGGTAAGCTTAGCATTGGCTTAGGGGGTTAGCTTAAGGCTGGCAAGCTTAAGCGATCTCCTCTGCTGGAGAATTAGATCAAATCTGGTTAAATAACCATACTTCCTGCTGACGAGAACAGGGAGAGCAGCTGTCAGAACTATGGAATTAAAATAAAGTCAGCTGATCCTGTTAATGGTTAATAGTTTATTATTTATAAAACCTAACGGTAATATTAGCAAACTTTTTATGGAAAATTTAAACTAAACTTACCTATACTTATTCCAACTCATGATAAATTTGGGAGTAATGGTTAAAAATGATTTTTAGCTTAAAGTTAGCTTAAACTACCTCACCCAATTTAAAGATTATATGTAAAGTAGTAATGCTATAATAACCAGCGTCAGAGATTAGTGAATGAGTAGTCTTTGGATAAACTATCGGTTGACTTAGCAAGACTATGATCGAAAACGCAACAGCTCGTGAAGTATTCCAGGCGGCTTACGAAAACCGCTACACCTGGGACGACAATTTTCCTGGTTACAAAGCTGACCTGGAAATTAAGCAAGGTGATGAAGTATACACTGGTCAAGTTCGCATTAATGGTGATCACAGTGTTGAAGTCAGTGGGTTTGATGATGAAAAGGTCAAAGAAAGTGTCTATAACCAGATGCGGGATATTGTGACCCACCGCAAGCGGTCATCTTTTGAAAAAGCCCATGGTAAAAACCAATTTAGCTTTGGTGAAAATGATTCTACTGGTGCAGTAGAAATTTTTGTCAAGGGTGATGCTATGGGCTCTAACTATAAAGTCCGAGGAAGGGAAATTTGTCATGTCAGTCGGGTTATGGGTCCGATGGCTTTTACAATTAATACCAACGATAGCCTAGATACAGGAGAAGGGTATATTTCCTCAGGCTACAATGCCATTTTTCGCAATGCCAAAACGGGTGATTTGATGGCTAAACGAGAGTTTGAGGACAGGTTCGATAAAGTTGGTGATTATTATATTATGACTCGTCAAGTGGTTTATGCCATTGAGGAAAAAGGGCGGACAGCTACTGAATTCAACTTTTCTAATATCAGGTTACTCGAACCAGCTATGGTTTAAGCTATGGTTTTAAGCATTCAGCTCATGCGCTACGCGCACGCGTGCGCGTTCAGCTGTCAGCCGTCAGCCAAAGGCTGAATGCTTACCTTTTATTTAAGGGGGAGGATAGTTCAAACATAACGATCGCAAAACTCTAATGCCACAGATACATTGCTGGTTTGCTGCGGATAATCAACAACTGGGCGAGTAATGATAACTAGGGAGATGCCTAACTCAGCAGCTAGGGCTCGTTTAATATCTTCTCCCCCAGCAACCCCAGAGGCCTTGGTGACAACCACAGAGATGTCCCAGTGATGCCAGAGTGCCTTTTCCAAATCAGCTGGTACCGGAGGGCGCAGGGCAATAATTCGATTTGGGCTAAATCCAGACGCGATCGCTACATCGATGGCAGTAACACTCGGCAGAATCCTGGCGTATAGGGTTGACTGGTCTTGCCAGCTACGGAATAAGGGTAAATTTTTGTAACCGATGGTCAGCAATACCCGCTGGTGATGGAGATAGTTACCAGCAATCAGGTCTTGGAAACTATTGAGATAAATTATTGGTGAATTGTCTAGTTCAGAACTTACCTGAGAATTTAGCTGTTGCCGTTCAAAACGCAGGTAAGGTATATGCCGAGCACAAGCAGCTGAAATCGCTATTTGGGAAATTTCCACTGCATAGGGGTGAGAGGCATCTAGGATCGCTACAATACCATGCTTCTCCAAAAACTGCTCTAGCCCATTTGTATCTAAACGTCCGACTTGAACCCTTAAATTTGGGGTTTGGGGATAGAGGGATTTAGCCACCGTTGTGGTAACCGTTACTGTACAGGGAATCCCCCTGGACGCGATCGCATTTGCCAGAGTCACACTTTCCGTGGTTCCACCAATCAGCCAAATACCGCCACTGCTATCTAGCACTCCTATCTGCCCTTAAGGGCTTTAGTAAAGTTTTTGCGATAGGACTTATTGGCAACGATTAAAGCTGGCCACAACAGTGACAATGCTATCCGATTGGTTAAGCTCCGGCTGAAGTCAGTGCGCTCAAACCCCCTCCAGAATTTCCACACGCCATACCCATAGACTACCAGTAACCCGAAGACAATTAAGTTAGCCATTCATCAAAAATCTTGCCATATTTGGAAACCCCGTCTCAAGTCAGATAGGCGTCTCGCCTGACAGGGATTAAAAGCGAGCCCTTGGGGCGGTTTTAACTACCCTTGATGAATCTGGGTAGAAGACATTTGGTTATTGTGACATGGTTTTTCACCTCCGGTGCTTTTTATAAGATAATTTTTATATTAATGATAATTTTACCTTATCAAGCCAGTGTTAGACCATGACCTCAATACCATAAGTGTGTAGGTTAATCAACCGAATTGATTCGGATTACAGCTCCTAGTAGCATTGATCCAGATCCAGTTTCTCTAGTCTTCATTTGTGGTGTGACCCTTAGGAGTGACAGACTAGCCAAACTCAGTAGTCATGATTACGTGAGTGAAGAAGGAGCGGGTCAACACGCGATCTTTCTTCTGAGCTCGGAGAAAACTTGGCGACACCAATGTCGTTAGTTATAGTTCCGCCAGTCTTTGTCGAAAGCACTCTTTTATGACTCACTATCGACGCTAGCATGCCAAAATCACGGTTTTGAGATCAAGTCACTGTTTGTGGAGGTGAGTAAACAGCTAGATAAAATGTCCCAGAGACTACCAAAAACTCTTATTATTTGTGAGAGTTAAATTATGGTAACACCGACACGGATGATTATGTAACTTAAATTAAAGCCGAAAACCAAGGTAAAAATAGTTGCGCTTAAATCCCGGTGGAACGAACTTTTTTGACATTTTTATGGCGCTCGCGGGATATTCCGTCAGAGAAGCGCGGAGATACCCCCTGGATGCTATTGCATCTTGCATTGGCGGGCTAAAGTCTACGAGGGTAGATTTTGGTAGCTAAAAAGTATCGGAAAGTACTTCACTAAAAAAAGCCCATAACAAGACAAATGAACGTAGACAAGATGATCAAACCCCTTAACGGGTTAAAAGAGGAGGAATTATGCGAGCAGTGCTGATGGCTGGTGGTTCAGGAACACGGCTGAGACCGTTGACCTGTGATCTGCCCAAGCCCATGGTGCCAATCCTGAATCGACCCATTGCTGAACATATCGTTAATCTACTCAAACGGCACAATATCAATGAGGTCATTGCCACTCTGTACTATCTCCCAGATGTCATGCGGGACTACTTCCAAGACGGCAGTGACTTTGGGGTAAAGATGACCTATGCGGTAGAAGAAGAACAGCCTCTGGGGACTGCAGGTTGTGTTAAAAATATTTCCGAATTACTCAATGAAACCTTTTTAGTCATTAGTGGCGATAGCATCACCGACTTTGATTTGACTGCTGCGATTGAATTTCATAAAGCTAAGAAATCAAAGGCGACATTAATCCTAACTCGCGTTCCTAATCCCGTTGAGTTCGGGGTGGTGATCACCGATAAGGAAATGCGCATCCGCCGATTTTTGGAAAAACCTTCGACCTCAGAAATTTTTTCCGATACTGTTAATACTGGCACTTACATTCTCGAACCATCGGTTCTAGAGTACCTGCCATCAAATGAGGAATGTGACTTTTCCAAAGACCTGTTTCCGAAACTCCTCGCGAAAGATGAGCCAATGTATGGCTATGTGGCTGAGGGATATTGGTGTGATGTCGGTCACCTGGAGGCTTACCGAGAAGCCCAGTATGACGGCTTAATGAATAAGGTCACACTAGACTTTGCTTACCCAGAACAATCCTCAGGACTGTGGGTGGGACAAAATACCTATATCGACCCTACTGCCAAGATTGAAACCCCAGTACTAATTGGTAGCAACTGCCGGATTGGTCCAAACGCCCACATCGAAGCAGGAACAGTAATTGGCGATAATGTTACCATCTCTGCCTACGCTAACCTGAAACGACCGATTATTTGGAATGGAGCGTTGATTGGTGAAGAGGTTAATCTGAGTGCCTGCACCATTTCCAGGGGAACCCGGGTAGACCGTCGTGCTCAAGTTTTCGAAGGTGCCGTTGTCGGTTCCCTGTCTAAAGTGGGAGAAGAAGCTCAAATTAGTCCCACTGTAAGGGTTTGGCCAAGTAAAACTATAGAATCAGGTGCAACATTGAATATCAATTTAATTTGGGGCAACACTGCCCAACGGAATCTTTTTGGTCAGCGGGGTGTCCAAGGCTTAGCCAACATCGATATTACTCCGGAATTTGCCGTTAAGTTGGGAGCTGCTTATGGGTCTACCCTAAAACTAGGCTCCCAAGTATCACTCTCCCGTGACCAGCGTAGTATCTGTCGCATGGTGACCCGGTCTTTGATTGGGGGATTGATGTCTGTGGGTGTCGATGTCCAGAACCTAGATGCAACTGCAATTCCTGTGGCTCGAACCGTGATACCAACCCTAGGGGTTGAGGGGGGTATCCATGTGCGAGTGCATCCTGACCGACCAGATCATATCCTGATCGAAGTTATTGATGCCAAGGGAATTAATATCAGCAAGGGTAAAGAGAAAAAAATTGAGGGGGCTTACTTCAAAGAAGACCTAAGACGAGTCCAGATCAATGATATCGGTAATGTTAACTACCCGATCCAGTTAATCGATATCTACGGTACTGCTTTTGAGAAGCATCTCAATGTAGAGGCAATTCGCAACAGTGGTTCTAAGGTAGTTATTGACTATGCTTATGCCGTGTCTGGTGCGGTGTTACCCCGACTGTTAGCGAAATTTGGCGCTGATGCAGTAGTCCTCAATGCCAGTTTGAAACAAACAGCTATCTCCACAGAAGAACGAGAGAGTTTGCTCAATCAGCTGGGTCAGGTGGTCGAAGCCCTAAAAGCCAATTTTGGCGTGCAGGTCTCTGCTAATGGGGAACAGTTTATTTTGGTGGATGAATCGGGAATGTCGATTCGAGGTGAGGTATTGACTGCACTGATGGTCAATATTATGTTAACCTCTAATCCCAGGGGAACTGTGGTGGTTCCAGTGCAGACATCAAGTGCGGTGGAACAAATTGCCCGACGCCATGATGGCAAGGTGATCCGCACCAAAGCTAACCCCACAGCACTGATGGAAGCTTCTCAAAGCAACCCCAATGTGGTATTGGGAGGCAGTTGGGATATGGGCTTTATTTTCCCCCAACTACATCCAGGCTTTGATGCCATGTTTGGAATCGCCAAGTTGATCGAGATGCTGACAGTCCAAGAGCGATCGCTTGCTGATATTCGCGCTGAGCTCCCCCGGGTATGGTACAAAACCGTTACCCTGCGCTGTCCTTGGACAGTTAAGGGTAGCCTGATGCGTCATCTGGTGGAAACCCATCCCAGTGAGCAGCTCGAACTTGTTGATGGCGTTAAAATTATCAACGCGCAAAATGATAACTGGGTGTTGATTTTACCCGATGCTGGCGAACCCTTAGTTCATATTTTTGCCAACAGCGATGACCGGGATTGGGCCGAGGAAAACCTCAAGCATTATCGCAACCATGTTCAGGAATTCGTTGAACAAGAACAAGGTGTAGAAGCGCAACCTTCAGCCGTGTCATAAATCGGATTGATCGGCTGTTAACAGGCATAGCGGTGGCTTTCCCCAGAGTGTTTGTAGAGCTCAGAGGAAAGCCGCTACGCTATTGTTGTTAGTTAATTGTTGGTAGGTTAAGTTCACTCAAAGAAAAGCCTAGAGTATTGGTACGCTTGTTCTATAATGAAGAGTCAACACTGAAAGGACAAGGGAGATACGAGATGAACAGCTGCATTTTAATGGCACAAATTATTCAAGATCCAGAACTGCGTTACACCTCAGAGAATCAGACACCCCTGACTCAGATGCTAGTACAATTCTCCGGTCTCAAGGCTGAGGAATCCCCATCAACCTTAAAAGTGGTAGGTTGGGGGGAATATTTGGCTAATGAAATTAAAACAAACTATTCCACAGGCGATCGCGTGGTGATTGAAGGGAGCTTAAGGATGAATGTGATTGAGCGACCAGAAGGGTTCAAGGAAAAACGGGCAGAATTGAATGTTTCCCGGATTCACAAATTGGGAACAGATGATCACTTCGAGCCACAAGTCATGGCCTCGGACAGAACTTTCAACCATACCCCAGAACCATCCCGTCCCCAAACCCATGATAAGGTTGTATCCATGGAGCAACATCGGATGTCGTCATCTGTTTCTTTTCCTAGCAATACCGAACAAGATTTTGCTTATACCAGCACTGAACAAAATACTGAGCAAAGTTTTGACTCTTCTTTTGGGTCTTCATCTCCTCAAAACCCAACGTCTGGTAGCCCTAGTCATCAACAAGATTTAGATGATATTCCCTTTTAGTTATTAGGAGCAAAGATTATAGCGTTTATCATAGCTATGAGGTACACAAAATGTTTTACCTCTTCCCTCTTTTCCCCTCCTGGGAGGGGTTAGGGGTGGGTTCCTGCTCCCTGCTCCCTGCTCCCTGTTCCCTGCTCCCTGCTCCCTGTTCCCGACTTCTGCAAGAAGTCTATTAAATTGTGTTTCAACTCCTTTACGTACTGATCTATGCCCTCCAGCCTTATCTAAACCTGATTTGTTTTTGTTTGGCTTGGGGGCTAATGATGATTCTAGCTTGGAGCGTTTTGTCAGCAGTCCGAGACAGTTTTGCTGTTGCCAAACGACTGCATCAAATTCCCTGTTCTAACTGTCAGTTTTTTACTGGTGATTACCGTCTTAAGTGTACCGTGAATCCCTCTGTTGCTAATTCTGAAGCAGCAATTAATTGTATGGACTTTTGTGCAAAAAATAATTACATTACTAGGGTTTAAAAGACTCGAGAGTAATGCCATTGGCTTCATCCTTGCTAGTGGGGAGGAAGCCTATATAGCAATCCTAAATTATGTAATGTATTTGTAAAATCACTGGAATTGTTAAAAAGTGGTGCCTTCTCCCTTACGTTCTGCCATCTGCCGTCTGCTTCCTGCCTTAAAGCAGACCATTTCTTTCACACATCAGATAGGATGGCTATATATAGCCATCCTAATGAAAGCATGCGTGATGGATAACACAATTACTTACCTCACAACTGCTGACCTTGATTCCACCAGGGCCATCGTTTTAGCGCAAGCAAGCGGTCTAACTTATGATGCTTTTGATAAGCAAAACCCTGCTGAGTGTCTTGAGGTGTCTCCACCGGATGGTTATGATTTTGTAGACTACTGGACTGGTGTTGATGCGATTTTTAATAAATACAAAACTGTTGAGTGTTATGGTCTAGTGTTTCGATCTCAGCAGTCTCCTTACACTTATATATTTGCCTTTAGAGGTACTTCTTCGACAGAGGATTTAATAGATAATTTTGGTGTTAATCATACAACATTTGTACCTTATCAGGAAGATGTTGTAGTTCCATCTAAGCTTAGGGTTGAATCAGGTTTCTACCATATCTATTCCAATAGTGATGGGAACACACCCTCGATGCAGAATCAAGTGTTTGCCCTAGTTGATAAATATCAAGCATCTGAAAAACCGATCGATACTCTGTATATTACTGGCCATAGTTTAGGCTCTACACTGAGCACTTTCTTCACACTTGATATGGCGTTGTCTAGACCAGATATCAAGTCTGTAAGCTACAACTATGCTTCCCCTCGTGTAGGCAACCAAGCATTTGTAGAATTTTATCAACAACAGGCACCTCAACAAAACCCGGAGACACGAACTATTCGTATCCAAAATGTTTATGATAAAGTTCCTTGTGTCCCATATAAACCTGAAAGATACCAGCATTTGCCCTATGCTTATCTAGTTTCATTTTCTCGAGACAACTTAATGGGTAAATTTGAGATTATCGACAATCATCATCGCAAAAATTATAAAACCGTTTTGAATTGTGCGTTCGAGAGTGAAAGTGGCTTTTGTGAGGGAAGCTTTGACTACGATCAGGGCAAAACGATGAAGTCGGTGAAACCAGATCCTAGTACAGTCTGTACATATTGGTAGCTCTTGGTCTGGGGTTATATAGCGTTTTTCAATTTGGTGAGGTACAGAGTTTCTGGTTTTAGGGAGCAGGGAGCAGGGAGCAGGGAATAGGGAAGTGGGAACAGGGAACAGGGAAGTGGGAAAACAATCCTGTGTATTTGGCTGATAGGTTACTTTATTATAGCAAATCAGTAATTTGTATTTTATCGTTACAATCTCCGCGCTGATTAAACCTTGTCTATTTTAGAAGCTACTGCTCCCAGCGCTATTGTTAAAATTACTAGTTATAGCTATTCTCTCTGCCATGAGGTAAAAAATGATCCCCCTAAATCCCCCTTAAAAAGGGGGACTTTGAGGTTGATAAGCGTACCTCATAAATGCAATAAACGCTATCACAAAATACTAGTAAAAAAAAGCAATTTTCTGAAAGAGACGCTACGCGAGTCACGTAAACCTTCTGCGCTTATGCGATTGACCTGCATGTCACCCTACGCGAGTCACGCGAACCTTCCGCGTTTATGCGATCGCTAATTTTATAAAAGCGATTATTTGAACGATACACTACGCGATTGACCTGCATGTCACGCTACGCGATGAAGCAAAGCTTCCGCTAAAAGCGAACGCTTATTTTTTATTAATCCTAAAACTTCCAAAAAAAACTTTTTAAAACCCTTGACAATTAAAAATATAATCATTACAATAATCAATATAAACCGAAATGAGATTTTTTATGATGTCACAACAATTCAGCCAAAACTTCAAGAAACAACCTGCTCACCACACTCTCAAAGGTTCTCGTCAATCAGTACTTTATAGTATGCAAATGCTGTATGCCCTAGGCTATGCAGAGATTGCGGAATGGACGCCTTTGGAAGCGACTGATGTTCCAGGGGAAGTGATCACTACAATCACCAAGTATTGGTTATTGCCATAACACCTTGTCTTGATGCAGTCGCTCATGGGGGAAACCCCCAAGACCGCGCTGCATCGCTAATTTTCTGGGGGGGTTTCCCCCCTGGCCAAGGTTTTGGTCGAATCAGATAGGATCTGATCAGGTTAGGTTTGCTAATTTTGTGACATAACAAATTGAAATAGTCGTGGATAGTATTTCTGCGGCTATTTTTTTTTTCTTTACTCCCTACTCCCTACTCCCTACTCCCTGCTCCCTGTTCCCTGTTCCCTGTTCCCTGTTCCCTGTTCCCTGTTCCCTTTGCTATATAATTAAAAAAATAACCTTTAATTCAAAAGCGATGGAAACTCAAGACTTAAAAACACTGATCAAAGAAAGCATCCGAGAAGTTTTGAGAGAAGAAAGACTCTTACTCTGTCATATGTTAATGCCTTACGTTAGTGATCAAGAGCAACAAGAGCTTGACACCACTTTTGGCTTACCTCAAGACTATGAAACTGAAGACGTGACTGATCTGACAGATTGGATTAAAAATGACCATTAAATTCCGCAAGAGTGCGATTAAATTCTTAGAGTCTGCTGATCAGGAAACTACCGCAAATATTCGCAAACAACTCAGGCAGCTTGTTGATGCTATTGAAAATAAGTCAATTATTCCTTTTAACGACCTAGACATCAAGAAAATGAAAGGAAATTGGGAAGGCTTTTATCGATTGCGTATTGGTAAAATTAGAGTGATTTTTACCGTTGATTTAACCTTAGCAGATATAGAAATTTATACGATTGGCTTTAGAGGAAATGTCTATAAAAATAGATAATCTCTGACCCAATGGCCATTACAATTGAGGAGCAACGATTTGAGGAGGAACGATTGATCACCATTAGCGTAACATAAACAATATCTGGAGGGATGAAGATGGAAGCTGAGTATGATTTTAGTCAAGGTAAGCGTGGCGCGATTGACCCGATGCCATCTGGTAAAACTCGGATCACCATTTGTTTAGATAACGATGTTATCGAGTGGTTTCGTGAGCAGGTACATCTATCTGGTGGAGGCAATTATCAAACCTTAATTAATCAGGTGTTGCGTCAGCACATTCAGCATCAACCAATAGAATTAGAAGGAGATAAGGAAACTATTCCGATCACAGAAATTATTCAAACTCAATAAGCTTGGGAAACTTATCGCTCCCGTAACGATCAAGGAATTTCATATAACGATTTCAAGGGTAAGTTATTAGGATAAAAATTTGATTGACTATAGTTTTCTATGACAATTCGTGATCCTGGAAATGTTTATACTCACATCTGGCACCATTGGGATTAATCGTCGGTGGGCAGTGCCTACCTACGCCTAAAGCCCACCTGATCTGATCTGTCTTAACCACTGCCCACCCTACTTGCTAACTTGTTCCCTGCTCCCGACTCCCTATTCCCTTTGCTATAAATCCCGATCCCTAGAACTTCCTGTAGAAAAATAATCGTGGATGTAGCAAATCAATCAAAACCTTTGTGTCAACCAATGAATCAAAACCTATCTGTCAAGGGAGCAGCGATTTTAGCCACCGTCGTCGGTGTGATGGGAATGGGAGTGGCTTTCCCTAGGTCTAGCTGGGGGCAAAGTATAATAGCTCAACAACTGAGTTCACCAGGGAGTGAAGGAAAGCAATCGACCATCAATGGTGTTTTAGACCTCGAAAGCGATACTCTCGAAGATGGGAGTTATTTTCAGACTCACAGTTTTTCTGGTAAAGCTGGGGAAGCGATTACCATTGAGCTAACCAGCAGTGAGTTTGATGCTGACTTGTTTTTGTTTGACCCCCAACAGAAGAGGATAATTGCCAAAGATAATGATGGGGGAGAACGGAAAAATGCCAGAGTGAGTTTGAGTTTACCGAGCACAGGTACCTACACAGTAATTGTAACAACTGACAAACCAGAAGAGAGAGGACGCTACAGACTCAGTTGGCGAGAAGCTTCAGCCAAAGAGTTATCCCTAGCAGAAGCCTCTCAACTTAATCAGCAAGCATGGGTGCTTTATCAACAAGGAAAGTACTCAGACGCGATTCCCCTAGCTAAGAGAGCATTAGAGATTCGGCAAGAAATCTTGGGAGAGGAACACCCGGATGTGGCAAGCAGCCTCAATAATCTGGCATTACTCTACCAAAGCCAGGGCAGATATGCTGAAGCCGAACCCCTCTTACAACAAGCCTTAGCACTGAGGAAAAAACTCCTCGGTGAAGACCATCCCGATGTGGCAGAAAGCCTCAATAATCTAGCAGTACTCTACCATAGCCAGGGCAGATATTCTGAAGCCGAACCCCTCTTACAACAAGCCTTAGCACTGATCAAAAAACGCCTCGGTCAAGACCATCCCGATGTGGCAACTAGCCTCAATAATCTGGCATTACTCTACTCTAACCAAGGGCGATATGCTGAAGCCGAACCCCTGTATCAACAAGCCTTAGCACTGATCAAAAAACGGCTGGGAGAGAACCATCCCCGTGTGGCAATAAGCCTCAATAATCTGGCTGGACTTTACCAACACCAGGGGAAATATGCAGAAGCCGAGCCCCTGTATCAACAAGCCTTAGCCCTGAGGAAAAAACTCCTCGGTCAGAACCATCCCGATGTGGCAGACAGCCTCAATAATCTAGCTGCACTCTACCAACACCAGGGGCGATATAAAAAAGCCGAACCCCTGTATCAACAAGCCTTAGCACTGAGGAAAAAACTCCTCGGTGAAAACCATCCCGATGTGGCAGAAAGCCTCAATAATCTGGCTGCACTCTACCAACACCAGGGGCGATATAAAAAAGCCGAACCCCTGTATCAACAAGCCTTAGCACTGAGGAAAAAACTCTTAGGTGAGAACCATCCCGATGTGGCAGACAGCCTCAATAATCTGGCTGCACTCTACTTTCGCCAGGGGCGATATGGTGAAGCTGAATCCCTGTATCAACAAGCCTTAGCACTGAGGAAAAAACTCCTCGGTCAGGACCATCCCGATGTGGCAGACAGCCTCAATAATCTGGCTGCACTCTACTTTCGCCAGGGGCGATATGATGAAGCTGAATCCCTGTATCAACAAGTCTTAGCACTGAGGAAAAAACTCCTCGGTCAGGACCATCCCCGTGTGGCAGACAGCCTTAATAATCTGGCATTACTCTACCAAAGCCAGGGCAGATATTCTGAAGCCGAACCCCTCTTACAACAAGCCTTAGCACTGAGAAAAAAACTCCTGGGTGAGAACCATCCCGATGTGGCAATCAGCCTCAATAATCTAGCTGAACTCTACCAAAGCCAGGGCAGATATGCTGAAGCCGAACCCCTCTTACAACAAGCTTTAGCACTGACGAAAAAACTCCTTGGTCAAGACCATCCCCATGTGGCAAGCAGCCTCAATAATCTGGCAGTACTCTACGAAACCCAGGGCAGATATGGTGAAGCAGAACCCCTCTTACAACAAGCCTTAGCACTGAGGAAAAAACTCCTGGGTGATGACCATCCCGATGTGGCAAGCAGCCTCAATAATCTGGCTGCACTCTACTTTCGCCAGGGCAGATATTCTGAAGCCGAACCCCTCTTACAACAAGCCTTAGCATTGAGGAAAAAACTCCTGGGTGATGACCATCCCGATGTGGCACAAAGCCTGAATAATCTAGCTGGACTCTACGAAACCCAGGGCAGATATTCTGAAGCCGAGCCCCTGTATCAACAAGCTTTAGCACTGAGGAAAAAACTCCTGGGTGATGACCATCCCGATGTGGCACAAAGCCTCAATAATCTGGCA
This sequence comes from Moorena sp. SIO3I6, assembly GCF_010672095.1. NCBI lineage: Bacteria > Bacillati > Cyanobacteriota > Cyanophyceae > Coleofasciculales > Coleofasciculaceae > Moorena > Moorena sp. SIO3I6. The sequence continues at coordinate 36,005 of NZ_JAAHHU010000055.1, forward strand.
GTACTCTACGAAACCCAGGGCAGATATGGTGAAGCAGAACCCCTCTTACAACAAGCCTTAGCACTGAGGAAAAAACTCCTGGGTGATGACCATCCCGATGTGGCTTTCAGCCTCAATAATCTAGCTGTACTCTACGAAACCCAGGGCAGATATGGTGAAGCTGAAACCCTGTATCAACAAGCCTTAGCACTGTGGAAAAAACGCCTCGGTGATGACCATCCCCATGTGGCAACCAGCCTCAATAATCTGGCTGCACTCTACTTTCGCCAGGGCAGATATTCTGAAGCCGAACCCCTGTATCAACAAGCCTTAGCACTGTGGAAAAAACTCCTTGGTGAAGACCATCCCGATGTGGCAATCAGCCTCAATAATCTGGCAGTACTCTACTGGGCACAGGAAGACCTTATTTCTGCTCTCAATCTCTTAATTCAAGGGTTAGAGGTAGAAGAACAAAACCTCGACTACAATCTAGTAGTTGGCTCTGAGTCTCAAAAACAAGACTATCTCAACAGAATCTCTGATTCTGATCAAGTAGATAAAGCTATTTCTCTCCATCTCCAACAAATTCCAAATAATCAAAAGGCAGCCCATTTGGCACTAACCACAATTGTGCGTCGTAAAGGTCGTATTCTGGATACTACCACCAATAGCTGGCAACGCTTGCGCCAAAACTTGACTCCTGAAGACCAGAAACGCTTCGACCAACTCAACGACACTCGGGCTCAACTGGCAAAACTCTACCATCAAGATTTCAACAAGCAGTCTTCCGATGATTATGAAACCCAACTCGAAGAACTAACGAAAAAAAGGGAAACTCAAGAGAAGGCTCTTCTGGAAAAGAGTGCTGAATTTCAACGTGCCACTCAAGTCGCTACCCTCAAAGCTGTGCAAGCTCAACTGCCCCCTGATGCAGTTCTGATTGAATTCTTCCAATACCGACCTTTTGACCCCAAAGCTCCTCCAAATCAGGGATTCGGCAAGCCCCGCTATGCCGTCTATACTTTAGACTCCGATGGTCGTTTTCAAGGCATTGATTTGGGACTAGTAGAGGAAATAGACCCACTGATTAAAGATTTTACCGCTGCTATCCGCAGTCCTCGAATACGTATTCCTCAAGTTAAAGACGCTGCTCGTAAATTAGAGGAAGCGATACTGGCTCCCATCCAAGCACAAATTGGTAATAGCAATCACTTAATCATTTCACCGGATGGGGCTCTCAACTTGATTCCCTTTGAAGCCCTGGTGGATAAAAATAACCAATTCCTGATTGAAAACGTTACTGTTACCTACCTTACCTCCGGGCGAGACGTGCTGCGTTTCCCTGTTCAAGCCCCACCTCAGCAGCCGCCAGTGCTGATTGCTGACCCCATTTTCGGAAAACCTGGTGAAACGGTTCAATTAGCTCAAAACCCTACCCGTTCCGGGAATTGGCCCCAGCGTAAGCTTCCCCCTCTACCAGCAAGCAAAGATGAGGCTAAAGCCATTGCTAAAATCTTACCCCAAGCTCAACTCTGGCTTGGGCGACAGGCAACTGAAGCAGTGATCAAGCAAGTTAATCGTCCCAGTATTCTGCACATTGCCACTCATGGCTTCTTTGAGGGCAATCAACGGGTTGACTCTCTGGTGGCAAAAAATCCCTTATTGCGGTCTAGGCTGACTCTGTTGAACTCTGGACTAGTGCTGGCTGGGGTTCAGAATTATCAAAGTGGCAACCTTGCCGATGTAGTCCAGGATGGGGTGCTGACAGCATTGGAGGCATCGGGGCTGAATCTCTACGGTAGTGAGTTGGTGGTACTGTCTGCCTGTGAAACCGGACTAGGTGAACTCTCTCAAGGAGAAGGAGTCTATGGTTTGCGGCGAGCCTTGGTGCTAGCTGGTTCCCAAAGCCAGGTGATCAGCCTCTGGCGGGTGGACGATCAGTCTACTAAAGAGCTGATGGTCTCTTACTATCAGAAGTTAAATCAGGGTCTGGGACGTAGCGAGGCCATGAGACAGGCTCAACTAGAGATGCAGCAAAATCAACGATACCAGCACCCCTATTTCTGGGCAGCTTTCATCAATTCTGGTAACTGGAAACCATTCAGAAGGCAGAAGTCAGAAGTTAGAAGTCAGAAGTTAGAAGTCAGAAGTTAGAAGGCAGAAGTCAGAAGTTAGAAGTCAGAAGTTAGAAGTCAGATTAAGTCAAATGTAGTCAGTCAAACCCAAGAGCATGCCTTATCATACATTGGTGCTAAGTCAATATCGAGCTGCCCTGCAGTCCCTAGCCACAGATTCTCCCTTGACTCACCAACAAGCTCTAGAGATTCTGTGTGCCAGAGATGCACTCCACAATGCCCTCACTCAGGAACCCTTCATAGCTGCAGAGCTTCTAGAGTGCATCCATGAGCTAGATGCCCAACTCCAACAACACAAACAACGGATTGACCAAGCTCTGGAACTTTCTACCTATCGTCACAGTCTACCCGCAAAGCCTAAGGGCTGGTGGTGGTATCTGGATCAACAGCGTCCTCCTCATCGGCTAGATCGTTACGACTGGGTGTTTAAGGGTCTGACCTTTGGAGGTTGGAGTGTCAGTCTGGCTCTGCTAGTCAACATTGCCAGTCGTTTCTTAAGTGGTGGTCCCGATGTGGTTGGCACTTTCGCGATCATTGTACCGAGTCTGATAACTCTGCTGAAAGCCAAAAGTGACCTTACCGAAGAAGAGCAAAAAGACAACGATTTCTCAGAAGCATTGAAAAAAGGTTTTGAGGAATTGCTGATTAGTTGGAAAGTGCCTAAGTTTCTTCATGCTGAAACCAAGTTTCTCTCCACCATGGTTCTACTGTTGGGATTGCTAGGGTTTTGGTATAGCCTACCTAGAATTTCAGATATTTACGGTGAACGTGGCTTAGAGCACTATCGAGCCGGTGAGCTTAGTAGTGCTGAAGCCGACTACCACAGAGCAATTGCCCTTGATCCTGATAATGCTAAGGCCCATTACAACCTGGCCGTAGTCTATGAAGACTGGTTACAGCTCAAGAAATCAAAGCAAGAGTACCAGCTGGCGGTAAGTGCCAAAATTCCTAGGGCATACAACAACTTGGCCAGACTCTACATTCTAGAAGGGGACTATCCTAAAGCGGCAAACCTTTTAGTTGAAGGTCTAAAATTAACCACAGAGCAATCAGTTTATCCAGAGGATCAGTACAATTTATATAAAAATTTAGGGTGGGTAAGATTCAAACAAAACCGGGATGATGAAGCTAAGATTGCCCTGGAAAAAGCTATCAACATTGCCAAGAATCCAAAGGTAGCAAACTATCTGCCCAATCGTGCCTCTGCCTCTTGTATTTTAGCTCAGGTCCTTGAACGCCAGGAAAAACCTGAAGCTCTCCAGGAATGGGAAAATTGTCGCGATTTAATCATCGTAAATCCTCTGATTTTAAACCCAAACAAATGGCTAGATTTAGCTAATAAATTAGGAATAGGAAATCGTTTAATTCCAGAAGAAGACACCTGGTTACATCTAGCTAATGAACGTATTCAGAAAGCTCAACAACAGAAACAAAGGCCATGATTTGGAAACGTCTATTCTCCATCTCCCTACTTTCCACCGTTTTAATCGCGATCGCGGCTCCAGCAACTATTCCGGCTGAAGGTCTGTACTACATCGCAGCTGTCACAGGAGATGTTCAAGTGAAACGTCGCCTGTGGTTTGGTTATGATCGAGCTCACCAAGGAGATCGTCTCAAGCTAACAGACCAGATCTGGGTCAAAAACCCTCAGTCCTCTGCTACAGTTTCCTGCAGTGATCTCAGTAATTGGCAAGTTCCTTTAGGAAAAGCTTTGAAGGTGTCTGAAGTTTGCCCAAATTCAGGAATATTGTTCCGACCGGGAGATAACCTAGCACCTGGACGTGGCATCGAGAATGAAGACTTTCCCTACCTGATCAGTCCGAGGAATACAGCACTACGTCCTAATCAACCCCTGACCCTGCGCTGGCATGGGGTGAAAGAAGCCAGCCACTATGATGTTACTATCAAGGATTTGGCAACACCAGTGTGGAAAAAACGGGTATCTGAACCCATAGTTGATTATCCTAATAGCTCCCAACTCCGACGGGATCGGGATTATTTTATAGTGGTGACTGCTAGTACCGATGTGTCTTCACTTGAAAATCCCAATCAAGATCCAGCTCCCACCATTACCCTGCTGACGGATGACCAGGAGCAGGAGCTGAAGAAGAAGCTAGCTCAGATTGAGACACAAAATCTGGATGCAGATGCCAAAGCTCAGAAAAAAGCTCATCTTTATCACAGCACTTGCCAAGATCTAAATTACCCCAACACTTGTCTCAATCAGGATGCCATTGACCTTTTAGAAAAAAGAATCAAAGCTGGTACAGACAATGCTGCCATTTATCAGCTCCAAGCTGACATGTATCAGCGCATTGGACTAAAGCGACAGGCTCAGCAGCGTTACCGCACAGCCCTGGCACTGGCCAAAAAAGCTAATAATTTGCCATTGCAGGCGGAAATTCAAGAACAGCTTGGTGAGATTGCCCACAACTTAGAAGAGTTTGCTGAAGCGGTTGAATCGTTAAAGGCTGCTGAGGGAATTTATCAAAAGCTTTTTAATTTGGAAGATCCAGAGGCACAAGGGAAGCTAGAGGAGCTAAGGAATGATATTGAGGATTCTCGACAGAGGATTTGAGGGAAAATTGGGGGTTGCTGAATTGAAGTATCAATGCAGGATCTTTTGGTTTTGGGCAAGCCCCCTAAATCCCCCAACTTTGATACCGCTGGCGAAATTAATATTTGTTTAGACATAGGTCAACCGGTCGGCCCAAGAGCAGCAAAACGAGAACATCGGGTAGCTGCAAATGGAACTCCCTGCCACCAATTAACCAAACGCACAATAT
>NZ_JAAHHU010000550.1:0-2840 GCF_010672095.1 Moorena sp. SIO3I6
TACGCATTAAGCTTCGGACATTCCTAAACTCAGCAAACCTAGTCCTAGCTTACTTTTGACTTCTGAGTTCTAACTTCTGACTTCTGACTTCTGCTATACCTCCAAATCCCAGAAGTCAGGAAGCAGGGTTAGTGGGGGCGATCGCCTCTACAGAAATGGCGGATTTAGTGCCAACGGTATTCGAGGAGAATTATAGCGTTTATAGGACTCATGAGGTACAAATGGATCCCCCTAAATCCCCCTTAAAAAGGGGGACTTTGAGGTTAATTATTGTACCTCATACATGCAATTAACGCTATATATCAGCTACCAATCATTTGGCGTTGCTGATTCTGAGTATGGTTTCGCCCCCCTAGCCCCCCAATTCTGGGGGGAACAAAACTCTCAAGCGATGCAGCAAGGGAACAGGGGGTTTCCCCCATGAGCGACTGCATCAAGACAAGTCCCCCAAAATTGGGGGATTTAGGGGGCTTTAAGAAAACCAGATGATCGTCCATTCATTCCTTAATTCAGCAACGCCAATCATTTAGCAGCTTTGCCATCAAAAGAAGAACAGTTTCCCCCCAACCCATCTACAATGGCACAGGTATTGCTAGTAATCATGCCAATATAAGTTCCAGTATCACTCCCTTTTTCTCCTAGACCATCAACCAATAACTTTTGCTCTGAGAGTTTAACCTTTGCTTCTCTGGCGACAGTGCCAATAACCTTATCATTTGTTGTTACTTCGGCGAAAATTGTTGGTACCTTACTTTTCTTAATCTTCTGTACCAGTTCTTTCACCCGTGCTGCTGTCGGTGCTTCTTCTGCGCTAAGCCCTTGCAACGCATCAGAATCAGAAAAACCGTAAGCGTTAATGTAGTACCCTAGGGCATCATGGGTAGTGATTAGTTGGCGTTGCCCTTTGGGTATGGTGGCAACTTGTGCTTTGACCCAAGCATCCAACTGTTCCAGGTTAGTGGTTAGCTGTTTGGCATTCTTAGCATACAATTCCTGATCATCTGGGTTAACTGCTGCCAGTTGGCTACGAATTACTTCTGCCATCTTGATACCATTTTGGACATCATGCCAAATATGGGGGTCGGGCTCTAGTTCCTCATCACTGTGAGCAGATCCTGTCTTCTCTTCCTCATGGTCATGGTCATGGTGATCATCATGGTCATCCTTATGGTCATCCTTATGGTCATCCTTTTCTTGCTCGTGATCATGGTGGTGATGTGCTTCCGCCATAATTGGACTAGGCACAGCTTGATCATGCACCGCTATTTTAGGAGCTGGTGTATTAGTGGCTTGAACTAATTTAATAACTTCTGGTTCAAAGTCGTAGCCACCGTATAGAACTAGTTGGGCTTGCTCTAGGGATTGGCGAGCTAAGCTGGTAGCTTTGTAGGTATGAGGGTCTTGACCTGGTTCAATCAGACAGGTCATATCAATGGTATCTTGAGCAATTTCTGTTGTTAAGTCACAAAGCACACTGTAGGATGCTACCACTAGTGGCTTCTCCCTTGATGAGGTTTCACTGGTTTGACTACAACCACCTAGTGCTACCCCAAAGGCGAGAGCACCACTAGCTAAGAGCGTCCGAAGTTTAACTGGTAAGGGTTTCAGCATAGATCAACCCGCTTAAATTTGTAGCTATCAAGAACAAGAATCATTTTACAAGGCTTAGGCTGAGAACGACAATCAGTTGCAGCCACGCTACACTATGATAGTGGTAGTCATTTTCACAAAACCTAATGTTAGAAGTCCATAACCTAGGAGTCTGTTACCGAGACACTTGGGCTATTTGTGATATATCCTTCTCCCTCCAGCCAGGACAATTAACTGGCTTACTGGGACCCAATGGTGCTGGCAAAAGTACTATGGTGAAGGCGATGCTGGGACTGATTCCAGCAGTGAAGGGGGTAGTGAAATTGGCAGCCCGTCCCCTCCGGAGTCAATTAAAACGAGTCGCTTATGTTCCTCAGCGATCGCAAATTGATTGGGATTATCCGATTACGGTATGGAATGTAGTGATGATGGGTCGTACAGTCCACACCGGTTGGTTTAGGTCTCCTAGTCGCCAATCTAAGGAAATTGTTAAGAATGCGTTAGAACGGGTGGGTATGTTCGAGTATCGCCACCGTCAAATTGGCGAACTCTCTGGTGGACAGCAGCAGCGGGTATTTTTAGCGCGGGCCCTAGCTCAACAAGCCGAGTTATTATTTTTTGATGAGCCATTTGTGGGCATCGACAAAAAGACCGAAGATATTATTTTTGAGGTTTTTACTGAACTTAAATCCCAAGACAAAACGTTACTAGTGATCAGCCATGACTTAGGAGAAACCTTAGCTCATTATGATCAACTCCTCTTATTGAATAAGCAACTGATTGCTGTGGGTTCAAGGGCCCAAGTGCTGACACCAGAAAACCTGAGCAAGGCTTATGGTAAGGTGATGAGTTTGGCCGCAGCTTGATGGCTTAGTGTTGAGTGCTTAGTTTTGAGTGCGGAGCCTGGTAACTCGGTCAATCTCAGAGTTGGAGAGTAATACGTGTTAGGGTTCACTGTTCACCCATGAACCCAACCTAATATATACTGATTCTTGCTGGGCTGGAAAATTGATCAAACAGGATATTACAGGACTCATGACTGACTCTCAAACTGGTCGGATGTTGCTTTCCCATAACTTTGAACTATCAGACGATAGTTTTCCTGAACTAAACCGGGAAGAATTTACTCAGGTATTTGCTGAAGGATTAAGTAACTATCCATCCTTAAAGTGTCGTAAGTTAGATCATCCCCATTGGATGGTTGAAATTTTATTCCCTACTCAAGAGCTTACCCCACCTCAAGTTGGAGA
>NZ_JAAHHU010000551.1:0-2835 GCF_010672095.1 Moorena sp. SIO3I6
TTGATAGCAATGGCTATTCCATGCGCATGGCTGGTGAAGATCTAGGACTCGATTACATCCTCAGCATTGTTGAGCGTAATGGTGAACTGTTGCTAGTGGGTAAGCACCGTCTTGATCGTAAAGCTCCTGAAGTCATCATCGGCAGAACTGGTGGTATTAGCCAGGGCTTTATGAAAATTTTTCTGCAGCCCGGTTGGGAATTTGCCAAGAGAATGTTCAATGGCAAAGAGCTAGGTCACGTCTACCTTGCTACTAATTCACCCCTAGGTAACACAGGAAGTAGTGATCCATCCGACCTTCCCCCACTTCCGCCACGGGAAACTTCTAAATTTCGGGATATTACTAATGATGTCTATGCCTCAGAAATTGAAAAAGCTGTAGCAATGGGATTTATTGCTGGATTTCAGGACAATACCTTCAGACCTCAAGGGTTTCTAACCAGAGAACAACTCGTGTCTATGGTCATTGAAGGCTTAGGTAAACTGCCAGGTGCTAATATTACTGTCCCCACTCAAGCATCAGGGCGGCCCTATCAGGATGTTGAGGCTGGGCGCTGGAGTGCTGCCAAAATTCAATGGGCGAGGGACAACAACATTGTTAGTGGCTATCCTGATGGCACCTTTCGACCAAATAAGTCCGTAACTCGCGCCGAATTGATGGCAGTACAAAAAAAAGCTGCTGAATTTGCCAAAAGCCTCCAAGGGCAGCCAGGGGTACTCGTTTCTAATGGGTCAGTCACACAATTTTCCGACACTGAAGGTCACTGGGCTGTCGCTCTGATTTCTGAAATGTCTGGCTACTGCCAAGTGGCATCTCCCCTAAACGAAAGGGGTAACGCTTTCTTCCCCAATTCTGAAGCACGCCGGAACTATGCCGCTGCTGCTACTCTGCGTATGCTCAACTGTGTGCAGCAGCCCATTACTAAGAATCAGTAGGACATTAGCCTTTAAGAAGGCAGCAAGAAACGCCTGTTGCTCACAAGATCAAGTAAACAACGTCAGGTATCAGCTAATGCGCTACGGGCATTAGCTGATAGGTGATAGCTGATAGCTTACATCAGCCCATTCTAGCGTTTTTCGCAGTTATGAGGTACATTTTCAGTGACGTTGATTCCCTGTCTTGATGTAGCAAATCGCTATTAAATTTTCCCTGTTACCAGATCCGCTATTCCCTAAAATATCTAAATTGTGTACCTCATAGCTATGATAATTTATAGATATCAATTCCGGTAGCCTGGGATTTAACACAAACTCAATTGAACACTGCCGTAAAGTCTATAGTGTTTTGCTACCTTCCTGAACTCTGCCTCTTGGGCGTTTTCCTTCTCTTGTCACCAACCTATAGAGATCTAAACGAGAGATCTAAACGTGAAGACTATTAAAGAATCCGGAAAAAAAACTGTAAAGATTTAATAAAGTAAGTAATTTTATAGTGACATTTACTCATAATTATGTCATCTATAGTAATGGTTATTTGTGCTTATCAATCACAAGTCATAGAATTACTATAAAAATCTAATTTTAGCTATTGTTCAATCATAAGCAATATAGTTAGTTAAGTGAAAGTGAACAAGATTTCGATTACAAAAAGTTTCAGCTCCAATCTAGGAATTTCTAGTTAGCAATCCGTGTCGTAAGTGTGATAATTTTTGTCCCCATATCTGCTGTTCACTACTCCCTAATCCCTACTCCCTAATCCCTACTCGCTTTGCTATAGACTATAAACTCCAATACTGATTTTCCATAACCCCAAAAACTACTCTGATCTCTTTTATACTGTTCCCTATTCCCTGTTCCCTATTCCCTAAAAAGTAGAGGATAATAGTAATTATGCCAAAATTTGAGGCAGAAGACACAACTAGGCTGAGTCTAGAGAACTACATAGTTTTTGAGAGTGACATTGCTTCCGGTGGCCAAGCTATCGAGATTTCCAAAACCAATACTACTGAACCAGGATTCATTCGTTTAACCTGGACAGAAGCTGACGGTCCTGCTGGTAACTATAATTTTAATATTGCCCATTTTGATGAAGCAGATGGCCGATCTACCCTGACACTTCGTGTCAACAATATCCCAATTAGTAGATATATTTTCAATAAAAACCCAGCAGAACAGGGGAATCCACCCATAGACATACCCAGCTCTAGTAATTATATCGGGTTGACTGGTTCTATATTTGATGGTTTATCCAATCCTAATCCCGTCTTTGAAAACGTAACACTGGCTCCAGGGGATCAGATTGAAATCTCTGCTGTGGCGGATAGTTTGGGGAATCAAACCGATGAACTAGCACGGATCGACGTTATTGAAATAACACCAGCACCGTTAGCTGATCCAGTTATTAATGTTCCTGAACTGACCATTATCCCTACTAATGGCACATTAGCCGAAACTGTGCCAAAAAGTGGTGGTATTACCATCAGCCGCACCGGAGACATTAGTCAAAGCCTAGAGGTAACTTACACGGTCAGTGGCACCGCTAGCCCCTCAGATTACAAGCCCATCCTAACTGGTACCGTTACTATTCCAGAAGGTCAGCAGTCAGTAGATCTCAAGCTTACCCCAATCGCCGATGGTCTAGTAGAAGGGGAAGAAACTGTCATTATTACCCTTGAGAATAGTCCCAACTATCAAGTAGGTCAGACTCCCAGTGCCACTTTCACCATTACCGACAATGACCAATCCACCATCACCGAGAGTGTGACTATTTTCTGTGGCAACCAGGAGACCGTAGCTACTGGTGCTTGGCTGATGGATGGTCTCGACTTAGCTCAAGCCGTGACAATTCCGTCTTCAACAGAACCAGCCGACAGTCCCTGGCAGATGCAGGGTGCAG
>NZ_JAAHHU010000552.1:0-2827 GCF_010672095.1 Moorena sp. SIO3I6
AACGCCTAGCTACATTTTGTGCTTCCGGTGAGAGACTATCAAATACCTGATTTGCCTTCTTTTCCAGAGTTCCCTCAATTCCCCCTAACTGTTGATAGGTTTCTAACCGTAAAAACGTTTCCTGCTGCTGTCTTGACTGTTTCCATAATTCCGTCAGAGTATATTGGAGCAGGGGAAGGCTACCTGGATAATCTTCGACATCGTTAATCAGTTGCTGTTTTAATCTCCCCTCAATCCCTAATCCTACTAATTCAGCTGGTAGTGCGATCGCTTCTTCAATTTCCTGACGGTTCAACTGGTCAACATTGATGTATGGTCTATTGATCTTTTCAACAAATTGAGGATACTTTCGCGACCGCCCCCGAAAGTCAGAGCGCATGGCAATTAACACAATTAGATTGTCTTTCTGCTCTAATAATTCCATTAAACCGTTAAAGAATTCCAGGCGTTGGTCAGGTTGACTCATAGTGAAGCACTCTTCAAACTGGTCAATAATCATGACCACCGGTTCAGAAGTCGCTACTAGAGTAAGACTAGAATTGCCTCCGTTTTTCTCTAAAAGCTTTCCCAACTCCAGCACCTCCTGTAACCTTTGCTTTGGTGCAACACCCGGAGAGAAAGGTTCTAGATAATGCCAGCGATCGCTTCCAACAATTGCCTGACCTAACTTCAGCTGATACAATAATCCTGCCCTGAGTAAGGAAGACTTGCCACTGCCGGAAGCTCCTAACACTACCAGCAGACGGTCTTTAGTTTTAACTCGCTCAATTAACTGCTGGGTCAACTTAGAGCGACCGTAAAACACCAGAGCATCCTCTGGTTTATCGGTAAAATAAGACAGAGACCGATAGGGGCACTTATCCTGAAAGCTCAGTTTCGGAAACAGGCTAGTCAGTAGAATGGCTTGTTCAGAGTTAGCGATTAAAGGACGTTGTCCAGTCCTTGACATCCGCTGCTCAATAAACAAGGCCAAATTATGACTAGTAACAATACCATCCGGGTGATTTTCCGGATTTAATCCTGCCAGTAACTCCCTGGTAAATACCCCTTGTTCATGGCTAATCTCTACTCCCGGTTCAAAGGAACGAGTAGCAGTAATCAAGCAGTAAGCTTTATCAGTTGGGATAAATGGGAGCAAGCTTAGTAACTCGCCACTGTAGCAACAATCTAACCAAATCACTACCTGTTTGACTGGGCTAGTTGCGATTTGCTCACCCAACTCCCGCAGAGGATAGCCATAAATTCCCACATCAGGAAAGGCATCACTTGTCACTAAGAAAACTTCCTCAATACCATCCACCTCTTGTCTACAGCCATGGCCTGAAAAGAAGAATAGGCCGGTTTCTGGAGGTTGGTTGGGAGGAGGAGGATTAAACAGATTAGCGACTGCTGACCTTAATTCCTCTAATTTTACTAGTCCTGTGCTGGATGGTCCCCCTGCTCCTTTTTGGGTCAACCCAAGGGGTAAGTCTTGAATCCGAAACGGTTCATAGCCATACTGCTCTAATCGTTGAGCGACATTTTCCCCATCTAATGCCGCAACGGTCAAGTCGTTAAAGTTGGTGTATTCTGGATAACGGTTAATCCCAACAATTAGGGCTTCCCATTGCGGTCTCATTGGAGCGAGGTTCTGAAACTTTTATTAGGGTAACATACTATCACAATTTCGGGAACTAGGCTGATCCTTCGTGTATAAAGATAATGATTGAAGTAGTAGCAGTGGCTGATGAATACCAACAAAACCCTATTAGCGTTTTTACTTGCTCTGACCGATTTAGACACACCCTTGAGTCAAGGTGATAATAAGAGCATCAAAGAAATTGGCGATCAACTTGATGCCCAACCTTTGGCCTGGGAGAGGTATACCAAACCCAAGCTGCTAGAGATAATTGCAGCCAATCCTGAGTTAAATCAACGTTACCAAACTTATTACAACCAACTTGACACTACGGTTGATATTCCCCCAGACTATCTCCCAACAACAGCGGAAATCCAGCCAGTCAATAAACCTAGCTCTACGATAATGAGAGGACATAAACCTAAGTCATCACCTACAGGCTATGACCAACAAATTAATAATATTGTGATTGTTGTCAGTCGTTCAGAACAGCCAGAAGCAGCTGTGAAAGAATTACCCTTGGAAAAACTGAAACAGTTTTTAGGGACTTCTAAAAAGTAAATTACCCAATTTGGAAGTCGGGAGTCGGGAGTCGAGAGTCGGGAGTCGAGAGTCGGGAGTCGGGAGTCGGGAGTCGGGAGTCGGGAGTCGAGAGTCGGAGTCGGGGGAATAAAATTGAATGTAGCTCGTAAGTAGGATCAACCCTAGACTCATAAATTTGGTATGATTAGTTCCTGGGAGTTTCCTTAACTAACCGTGCTAACTAGTCAATCCAATTAACGTTAACTAAAGTACAACGGTTTTAATATTACAGCGTTTTTCATAACTATTAGGTACATAGTATTTTTTCCCTGTTCCCTGCTCCCTGCTCCCTACTCCCTACTCCCTACTCCCTGCTCCCTAAAACCCCATAATTTGTACCTCACCCAATTTAACAGAGTGCTATAGTGAGCGATCTAATCTATCCAACTCTCGATTTATTTTTATATGACTTACGAGATGCTCTCAACCTCACTGAAGCTGAGAAGCAAGAAAACCAAGCTAAGTTCCGAGCTAAACTCCCAGCAGATAGTCAATTCTCTGATCCTGATCTAGAAACCAAATATTTAGAACTACTCCCTAGGCAAAAGTACTATGACTTTACTACAGCCAACAATACCCTAGAAGGGTACTACTACCCTGTCCGCTTAAATGATACCTATGGCTTGC
>NZ_JAAHHU010000553.1:0-2825 GCF_010672095.1 Moorena sp. SIO3I6
TTAAAATTTAGGCATATAATACTATAAAGTGGTGATGAGAATGGTAAAGTTATGCAACTATGTAAAGATGCCTTAGGAATTCTAAAAGAAACTAGTCGAACTTTCTACATTCCAATTAGTTGCTTACCAGGAGGGTTACAAGAATCTGTTGCTTCTGCATACTTGTGTATGCGTGCAATTGACGAAATTGAAGATAATTTTGAGCTTGATAACCTTACCAAGGCTTCACTGTTGCGAAAAATTAGTTTCGGTCTACAAGGTATCGGTAATGGATTCAGTGCCTCGGAATTATCTTTAGCCTTGAGTAAGCACGAACAGCCACTTCCAGAAGTAAGCATTCGGATTGGTGAATGGGCAATGCTAGCACCGGAAACCATTGCACCTCGCATTTGGGAAGCTAGTGCAGCTATGGCAGATCGAATGGCAGCTTGGGCTGAATGCGGTTGGGAAATTAATACAGAAATGGATTTGGATGCTTATACTTATAGCGTTGCCGGGTCTGTAGGATTGTTACTTTCTGATTTATGGGCTTGGTATGATGGTACCCAAACTAACCGTAGTTATGCAGTTGGTTTTGGTCGGGGTTTACAAGCAGTCAACATTCTACGTAACCGCTCTGAAGATTTGACAAGGCAAGTGGATTTTTTTCCCAACGGCTGGAGCGAAGAGGAGCTACAAAAATATGCTCGGAGAAATCTGTCTTTAGCTGATGCTTACACCAATGCTCTCATCAAGAATAGTCCAGCCAGAAATTTTTGCCAAATTCCCCTGGCTTTAGCTCATGCCACCCTTGATGTTTTAGCCCTCGGACAATCTAAACTAACCCGCAGTGAAGTTATGGGTATTGTTGAGCAATTAACAACTAAGTAGATAGGAAACTTTTGAGTCAGCTCCAATCCCTTGATTGTTATTAGTTACAATTCACAAATATAGATTTTTCTAAACTTACTTAAGTTAGATGCGCTTACCCTACCTCAATACCCTATTTCATATTTGGGACTTCCTGTCAATGGGTAAGTCAAGGGCAAAAAAATATAGTTGCTCTTGCTCCAACGGGGAGAGGTATTTTCTTAGGAAGGATTAAGCGATCGCTCAAGAACAACACACTTTCGTTTTTTTGCTGAGCTTCAATCGGGCTAAACCCTAGATTTTGTAAAGCTTTCAGCGAGTGCGATCGCCATCTGTGTCAGAAATGCAAGTATAGCGCTTCCGATATTGCTTCCAATATTGAGTAGAACACAAATTAACTCTAGGGGCGCACACCGTGCGCCCAAGTGCTTATGGCCGATTACATAAGACCTAGTTGTTGCAGAATGCCGTTACCAGTCAGCAACTCGGTAGCCAAGCCAATGGCGAAACCAAGCATTGCCAAACGGCCATTCCAGGTTTCAGCAAAGTTGGTGAAACCGAACTTAGATTCTTGCTCTTGAGTCATTGTTATAGATCTCCTAGCTCTTTGTTAGCTTCTGTAATATAACTTAACCTATTTTGGAAAAGTTTGCAACATTTATTTATATTTTTATAACCAAAATATGGTATAAATCGATACGCTTTGCCTGAAATAGGGATAACTGGAGGCTATGGGGAGATAGGGTTGAAGGTTAACAGGTTGAAGGTTAACAGGTTGAAGGTTAACAGGTTGAAGGTTAACAGGTTGTTCGCCTGTGGCGTTCGGTGTAGGGTAGCTTGTTCCCGTAGCGTGGCCTTTTGGCCAAGGTTCTAAGCAGCAACCGGCAACACCTACTAACCAGCAACCGACTAACCTTCAACCGACTAACCTGATAACTTGCAACCGCAATCAAGTAATACCTTTGATTGCTACTTGGTCAGTTAAGATCAATCGCAATATCACCCTGTGCTCCTGACCATGAACTCCGCACGTTTCCTGATCCTGCAACTGCTGATGACTACGGTAGTAGCCTGTGCTTCAACCAGCACCTTAACTCAAGCACCTGCTGCACCGATTTTACAAAAGTCCTCGTCTGAGGAATCTCCCCAAATTGCTCAGGCACCTACACAAACAAATGTTTTATCCACAAAAACCCTAATCGATACCAAACCTCTGACACCCCAACGGATTCAAATTACCCTGGATGATTTACCCCAACCCTTTGCTACTACTAGCGCCTCTCGACCTCCAAATGTGGTAGCAGTACCATCTACCCCAAGCCTAAAAGTACCAGCGGGTTTCCAAGTGAACGTATTTGCTGATGGGTTAGACCGTCCCCGCTGGCTAGCACTTACTCCCACTGGGGATATCTTGGTCACAGAAACTCGGGCAAATCGTATTCGTTTATTGCGCGATCGCAATGGTGATGGAGTTGCTGATGTCAAAAAAACCTTTGCTAATGCCAGTAATGGGTTAAATATTCCCTTTGGCATGGCGTTTGCTGATCAATACTTCTTCTTGGGCAACACTAATGCTGTAATCCGGTTTCCCTACACTAAAGGTCAAGACCAACTCACTGGCAAAGGTCAAAAAATTGCTGACCTTCCTGGTGGTGGCTACAACCAGCATTGGACCCGCAATGTGGTAGTGTCTCCCAACCTAAACAAAATCTACGTCTCTATTGGTTCACGGTCTAATGTCGATAGGGAACCTTTACCCCGAGCATCGGTACAGGTGATGAACCTGGACGGGTCAAACCAACAGACCTTTGCCTATGGTTTACGTAATCCGGTCGGTCTCGACTTTCACCCAATTACTGGTGAACTTTACACTACCGTCAATGAAAGAGATCTGATCGGAGATGACCTAGTTCCTGATTACTTCACCCGCATTCGCCAAGGGGAATTCTATGGTTGGCCCTATGCCTATTTAGCCC
>NZ_JAAHHU010000554.1:0-2820 GCF_010672095.1 Moorena sp. SIO3I6
GAGGGAAAATTCATCCTCAGAGACGAAACCTTAGGATAGTGGAGCCTTAATCAAAAAGTTTTAACCCTTTTATGAATAGCCGACTAACCATAAAGGCTCCACTATCCTTACGGTAACTTTAAGACCTTTGAGGACGGGGTATTCTTTTCCCTCTCAAACTCTCCCACTCTGATAACCAATAACGACCAAAGTAGCAATGACTGGTCAAGTTTACAGTGGATTTCTGCGCCAGCTTTCCACTAGTGATAACAAAGAGATACTCGCCCTACTACCCCTTTCTGAATTAGAGGATAACGTCATTGGACGTGACCCTAGCTGTAAAATTTCCTTAGATCCCTATCGCTACGTCAGCGTATCGCGCCGTCATGCGGTAATTAGCCCTCTGACCCCTCTAAAAAATGGCTGTCCCCGCTGGGAAATTTGTGACCTTGATAGTGTGAATGGCACCTATGTCAATGGCGAATATTTGCAGGGTTGTCAGCAATTGCACTCAGGGGATCGGATTGAGTTGGGTCACGATGGTCCAAAATTCATCTTTGAGTGCGAGGTAACTACATCCTTTAATTTACCATCCATCCCATCCCAAACTATTGCCATAGAAAAACCCCTAAAACCGATTAGCAAGATACCAAAGCCTCAGACTGATTATGTCACCTTTACCCAACTGTTTCCCATCTTCTCAACAGGACGGGATTTAAATCAGAAAGCTTTTTTGGCTCCTGGTATCGTGACTGTACTCTTTGTCGTATCAATGTTTGCTGCAGTTGGTCAACCAGTAGTTTTTAATCTGTTGCTAGCTGCCTACTTGGCAGGATTAGCCTATTACTTTGTTTACCAACTTTGTGGCAAACCTAAACCTTGGTGGGTGCTGGTGGGTAGCACTCTATCCACCAGCTTAATCTTGATCAGTCCGCTGCTGCCCCTATTTATCAATATTTTTCGAGGAATTTTACCTGGCGATATACCACAACTAGGTGAAGTTGTCAACTTGACTACTTTATTCATCCGGATGTTTTTTGGTGCTGGGTTAATGGAAGAGTTGCTCAAGGCTATACCTGTGCTGGGATTATATGCTTTGGGACAGTTGCTGCGTACCCCTTGGCGAGAAAGAATTGGTGTCTGGGAACCCCTCGATGGAATTTTATTGGGGACAGCATCAGGGGTGGGATTTACCTTGGTAGAAACCTTAGGGCAATATGTGCCGAATATTATAGACGATGTGATACTGCCAACTACTGAATTGGACGGTCACCTGTTAGGATTGCAGTTGCTGATTCCTCGGGTTCTTGGCTCAGTGGCAGGACACATGGCTTATAGTGGATACTTCGGGTATTTTATTGGGTTAAGCGTCCTCAAACCCCGTAAGCGTTGGCAGATCATAGGCATTGGCTATCTGAATGCTTCTGCTCTGCATGCCTTGTGGAACGCCATGGGATATGTTAATAGTATACTCTTGGCAATAGTTGGGGTTGTGTCCTACGTCTTTTTAACAGCGGCAATTCTCAAAGCAAGGGCACTGTCACCAACGCGATCGCAAAACTTCGCCACCCAATTTTTTAAAAATTAGGGATAATTATTAAAGTTTAAGGTTTAAAGTGTAAGGTTTAAAGTGTAGCATTGAAAGGGGTTTAGAAGTTTAGCCTATCACGTTAACTAAAAACTTTAACCACAACTAGGATTTACACTTCATAATTCATAATTGCTAATTCATAATTAGCAGCTGTTGGAAGAACAATCAATTCCATGAACATCAAACTCACAATTTTAACAACTGCGGCTTTACTAACTACGACCAGCATCAGCACCATTGCTAAAGCTGAAAATCTAGCTCATACTCAACAGTTACTCTCAACCAAACAGTGTCAAGGGTGTGATTTAACTAGGGTAGGTTTGATTATGGCTGACTTAGTGGGTGCTAATCTCGCTGGGGCTGACTTGAGTCGTGCTAATCTCAGCCGTGCTAATTTGACAGGAGCTGACCTGAGTGGTGCCAATCTCAGTGGTGCTTCTCTCAATGGTGCTAATCTTGCTGGTGCTAATCTTGCTGGTGCTAACTTATTCAGTACTGACCTGAGGGAAGCGTTTTTAGTTAATGCCCAATTGTATGGTGTGAGCTTGAGTAATGCTTATATACAAGGAACCATCGGTATTCCAGATTATGCAGGTACCCCAGAAGATTTCTATGCGTGGGGAGTAGTAGAAGCCAAAAGAGGTAACTATAAAACTGCCATTGAGTATTACGACAAAACCTTGAGCATGAAGCCTGACTTTGCTCCAGCTTTTTTGGCTCGTGGTATGGCTCGTTTCCAACTTGGAGAGGAAGTAGCAGCGACCCAAGATGGCACTATTGCTAGTGAACTGTTTAAAGAACAAGGAAATATTCCTGGATACCAGGCGTCACAGAGTTTGGTTAAAGGGATAGAAATTGCCCAAAATTCTGCAACCTCTAAAGGAGGTTCTAATTTAGGCAATGCCTTGGCATCGGTTGGGAGCATACTCTTGAGATTTCTTTCTCCGTTTTAAGTGGCTTTTAAGTGGCTAAATTTTAATAAGTTGCTAAATTTTAGGTGTGGGCTGATGGCCAAGCACAACTATCCCTATTTCCTAGAACTATCGCTATTTCCTAAAATCTAAAACCTCCTCAGGTCAAGATTACCTAAGGAGGTTTTAGTCTAAATTAATTATCCTGGCACTGAGCTATTTTAGCAGGCAGCTACCCACCAACTATCTTCGCCGCAGCTACGTTTCACCTCCGAGTTCGGGATGGGGTCGGTGTGGTTCCGTCGCGCTATAAGCACCAGGAAGGTGGAATGGGCATCT
>NZ_JAAHHU010000555.1:0-2820 GCF_010672095.1 Moorena sp. SIO3I6
CTAACATTAGCATGACCAAGGCTTCTGGCACATCATTACGCCAGTGCGCCTGTCGATATATGGTATCACTGACAGCAGTTAAATCCTGACGGAAGACCCGATGATGCCACACATGCAAGCGATACAGGGGTGTCCAGTGATGGGACAGGAGGTGATAGAAGTCTCGCACCAGTTCTACCCAAAGAATAGAACCCAGTCCCAAAACCCCTATACCTAGCCAGAAATCTACCATGAACATGATTATGATGCCTAGAGTGAACAGTAACTTGTTGTGTTGGCAAATTGCCCATTCACATCATAATTAGGTAGGTACAAATAAAACTAAGATGCTGAAGGTGAACCATTAACACTCACCCCTCACCCGTCAACTTTCACCTATCAACTGTCACCTATAAACCCTGGCCTTTGGCCACGCGTGCGCGTTCAACCCTGGCCTTAAGGCCGTAGGCCACGCTGCGCGAACGGCCACGGGTGGGCGTTCAACCATCAACCATCAACCTTCAACATTCCATCTTCCATATAAGACACTTGGTCAGCTACATCGATAATACGAGGATCGTGAGTTACCATCAGCACTGTGCAACCTTTTTCCTTAGCCAGACGACGCAGCAACTCAATCACTGTATGACCACTATGAGAATCCAAGGCTGCTGTTGGCTCATCTGCCATAATTAGGGGTGGCTCTTTAGCTAAAGCCCGCGCGATCGCTACCCGTTGCTTCTGTCCCCCTGACAAGTCACTCGGTCTAAGATGTCCTTTCCCCTCTAAACCAACCTGCTCTAATAACGTTTTTGCCTGCTGTCGAGCATTGACCCCCTGAATTCCCTTAATGTTTAGCACAACTTCCACATTCTCTGCTGCTGTCAGAGCTGGAAATAGGTTGAAGTGTTGGAAAATAAAGCCAATGTGTTCCCGTCGAAACTCTGCCAGCTTAGTTCTAGACATACCAGTAATTTCTTGACCCAGTAAATAGACTTTTCCGAGTGTCGGGGTCAGTAATCCCGCCAATATTGACAAAAGGGTAGTCTTGCCAGAGCCAGACGGTCCCATTAAAAGTTGGATATCACCACGTTTGACTTCCCAGTCTATTCCTTTGAGAACTGGAACACGGTTTTGTCCTGACTGGAAGTCCATCTGCACCCCTTTAGCCAGAATGGAGCGTACACCATATTTAGGTAAATCTATAACTTTAGATACTTTAGAGCCGCCCTTAATCAGTTTTTTGGGAAACACCATATATTAAACTTTAGCAGCACCAGTTGACTAGACTCTTAGGTCGTACTGCTGGAAATTGACGACTCCCCATCGCTAAAGCTAGGGGATTTTGGCAGGTTGATCGGTGAACCGGCGAGCTAGACCCAATAGAAACGTTTTGTTTCACATCAGAGGGACTCGCCATAAGTCCTACTGCCAGAGATAACACTTACTATGCTACATCTTATCTCTAGATGCGTTTTGTCGGATACTTGTTCCGACTGCTTCTACTTCACCCTTATATTGCTAAGCATCGTAGATAAAAGCGTGGGTGGAAGCTAAACCTGTGAACTACCATAGGCTGAGCTTACGCTACAGCAATCTATTCGGAATTCACAAGCAACTGCCTAAATTTAGTTGCCCAAACCCAGGTCTTATATTCCTGCCCTCACCAGCAGTCCTAGTTTCTAAGACCGATGATTCTGCTTGGTTGTTTTTTTGCCAACGAAGCTTTTTGACTTGGTTATGGTCAAAGCGCGTTTTTGATGCTACCAACTTCTTAGCACAATTCCCAGAAAAAGGCTCTCCCATACCACGATCACCAAGCACGGATAGAGTGCGGTACTCCCTCCCTAGCCCTTATTCTGGCAGATAGCTATTACCTAATTTTAAGTATAACAGAAATCTCCTCGACTAGGACTATTCCCATGCCATAAAGCTAGGGGAAAAGATAGCTGATTGCTGATTGCTCAATGCTTAACCCCTTTTCGCGCTTTGAGAAACCCAAGGCAGGAATTGATTAACATCTAGCAAAAAGACTGTCAAAGATAAATTTTCTTGGGGAATCACTGCCACATGACTAGCAATTCCTAGGGTATCAGCTTGACGAAAAGACTCTGGTAGGGTACGAATATCACTCACGGAAACCTCTATCAAATTCGGTGTTTTGAGTACAGGGATACCAAATCCTTCACCCATTGTATTTTGAGCAATCAGCAGGAAACGTGCTGGGTTAGAAGTGCTGATTTTGCTAGATTTAAATAACCGGCGATGCAAGTCGATAATAGGAATTTCGTCGTCATCGATATGGGCAATGCCTATATCATTAAGTCCACTGCTATAAACAGTTGTGTAATTAATTACTTTGTTGACACACTCAATCGGAAAGGCGAAATTGATGCTCTCTATTCTAAAGACCACTAATTTCAATAATGATTTAGCCTTATTATTTTGCCATTGATTATTCTCACTAATTTTGGAGTCAATTAAGTTATTTTTCATGCTGTATAATTCATCGTATTAAAATAAGCCTTAAGTATAAAAAAATATAACTATTCTGAACAGGATTTTGCAGTAATAGGAATTGAATGGAGTAACTCACCAGACTAAGTTTGTAAACTTAGGATTAAAAGTATAATGATGGAGGATAATTCAAGGATATGTTTGCAAGTAACTGATTAGTCGTGGACACCCCTCAATAAGCTAATTGCTTATTGCTTTGAGCTAAACGCTAATGTAGGAATTGCTGATAGCACCTCAATTAGCGCCTCAATTAGCGCATTAACTGATAGATGAATACTTAAAATTCCGATTTACTTTGTTCAATAATGTTTTTGATTTTTCCAA
>NZ_JAAHHU010000556.1:0-2818 GCF_010672095.1 Moorena sp. SIO3I6
GCTATTTTACTGAGTCCTACCACTTTTTGGTTAGGGATATAGGCGACGTGAGCCTTACCCATAAATGGCAACATGTGGTGTTCACAGAGGCTAAAGAAATTGATATCCCGCACGAGTACCATTTCATTGTGACCTTCGTCAAAAATTGCCCCGTTGACTATTGTCTCTAAAGACTGATTGTAACCACTAGTCAAGAATCGCATTGCCTCGGCTACCCGCTTAGGGGTTTTGAGCAGTCCCTCTCGTTGCGGGTCTTCACCAACACCCAATAGGATAGTGGTGACAGCGTTGATCATCTCCTGGTTCAGTTCTTCCAAAGGAGGTTGTAAATTGGGCTGGTGACCATTCTGGGTATTGCGCTCAGGACGGGTCTCTAGCTGATGTTTCTCATTACCATTGATACTTTTAGCAGTTGAAACAGATTCAACACGGTTGAAACCATTGGAAGAAGCAATAGTCATGATTAATCTGATTAGATTGTAAACAAAAATGAACTTGATATTGCCAGACCATAGGGACAGGTTGAATTGACACAGCAATAACCTTAAAGTGTGCTATTATTTTTACCTATACCCTAAAGAATTCCGGCACTGGGCATCAGAGTCAAGGACTCGATGACAGCCTGTTGTGGGAGCTCGACGGTGTGCAAAATTGACTGGGCAACAATTTCTGGGGTCAACATCCCTGACCGATTTAATTGCACCTGAACTGTATCTGCATCCCATAAAGGGGTATTGACTGCACCTGGACAAATGCTTACTACCCGGATACCATGGCGGCTTTCCTCCGCTGCTAGAGTCTTGGAGAGGGCAATCATACCTGCCTTACTAACGCTGTAAGCCCCCCATTTAGGCAAGGCTTGCTTAGCAGCAATTGATGCCACGTTAACGATCGTGCCTCGGTGTTGGGCACGCATAGCAGGCAGAACCCCCTGGATGCACTGAAACACACTGGTCAGATTCAGGTCAATTAAGCGCTGCCAATCTGATAGCGGTGTCTCACTGAGATATCTAGCGTCAGCTATTCCCGCATTATTGACGAGAATAGTGATAGGAGCAAAATCTGCTGTGATTTCTTCTATCCAAGATCTAACCTGCTCCAGATCAGCTAAATCATATGGATAAGCCTTAGCTTGCACCCCAGCTGCCCTAGCAGCAGCAGCAACCATCTCTAAGTTGTTCCGGGAACGGCTGACTAAGGCTACACTGATTCCTGCCTTAGCAAAGGCTAAAGCTGTTTCCTTGCCAATACCACTGCTCGCTCCAGTAATTATGGCGCGTCGCTCAACAGTCGATGTCATCAAATTTTACAAGATTTTGTTACAAATGCTTCTCTACGGTCTGGATAAAACTCAGGATTGCTCGGAAGCAAATGCCCACATAACGCAGTTATTTGGTTTAAATCTGCTAGCTTTAAATCTGCTAAGCCAGCTACAAGGTCACCAGAGGTGGAGGCAGTCGAATTAACCTTAGGTTCAGTGAGTTGGTTAGGCACCGAGATTTTAGACACTCCCTTAGGGCAGTTAATCTCCAAAGGCACAGCTAGGTTTTCGGTGTATCCGAAATTGTTTAGCAAACTGACTAACTACCTTAGAATATTGTGAACATTTGTTAATTGTATCATCATTCGCAGACTATTCAGCTACCAAGTCGGCTGTCAATAATAAACTTTGAGGATAGAAAAATCGGGATAGGGTAATTGGTAATTGGGCTACCAAGGTAAACATCGGAGAAAATGGCGAGCATGATTAGCTCAATCCCCCAGAGGATGACCCCCTTGCTATATATAAAGTTTTATCCCTGAGGTTGGTAGCCCTAATTGGTAACGAATCTAACTATACTTCAAATCACGACCCTTGAAATCAGTTTTTAGTTGAGCAACGCCGCCGCGAAGGTGGGAGATATACCTCTAACCGGTTTACCTATTCACCCCTTCAAGACTAACTTTCTACAAAAATCCCCATATTTCGGAACTTCTGATAGCGCAAATCCCGGCGCTGTTGAGCGGTTAATTGAGTTAGTTCTGCCAGGTTTTCCAATAGAGCCTCTTTGAGGATAGAGGCGGCTGCCAAGGGATCCCCATGAGCTCCCCCTATGGGTTCCGATAAAACTTTGTCAATAATCCCTAATTCTTTGAGGTCCCAAGCGGTAATCTTTAACGCTGCTGCGGCTTGCTGTCCTTGGCTAGCATCTTTCCAAAGGATGGCGGCACAAGCTTCTGGGCTAGCTACGGTGTAGACAGCGTTTTCAAACATCAAAACCCGATCACCAACACCAATTCCCAAAGCACCACCAGAACCTCCTTCACCAATGACTGTACACATAATGGGCACATCCAGGCGAAACATTTCTCGGAGGTTATAAGCGATCGCTTCTCCTTGTCCTAGTTCTTCCGCCTTCACACCAGCCCAAGCACCAGGGGTATCAATAAAGGTCAAAATTGGCATATCAAAGCGATTAGCGTGTTCCATCAGCCGCATCGCTTTACGGTAGCCCCCAGGCGCAGCCATGCCGAAGTTGCGAGCTACATTATCTTTAGTATCCCGACCTTTTTGATGTCCTAATATTACCACAGCACGACCCACCAAAGAGCCAATCCCCCCCACTAAGGCTGGGTCATCATAACCACCGCGATCGCCATGCAACTCAAACCACTCATCAGTGATTGCCTGAATATAATCGAGGGTACTTGGACGCCTAGGGTGACGGGCTAGCTGTAGCCGTTGCCCTGGTGATAAACTATTGAAAATTTCCTGACGCAGTTGGATTGCTCTTGTCTCCAGTTGGCGGATTTGGTCAGAAACATCGACATTGTTTTC
>NZ_JAAHHU010000557.1:0-2804 GCF_010672095.1 Moorena sp. SIO3I6
GGATCAATATGATGTGCTTGAGGCTTATAATGGCTTACCCGGTAGCACAGCTTTGTATTTTGAGGGTGATTTGATGGCAGTATTCAAAGATGCATCTGTAAGTGATGTCAGCAGTAGAATGGAATTTCTTTCCTAATCTGACCAGTTGTAAGATTGGCAAGATGACCGCAGTTAGGTAATATGGGTAAGAATCTACAGGGTGCATCTCAATGCATGCAATTAGGCAAAAATTCGCACACTTCCGACACTTCCCGCTCTCCCCACACTCTCCTTCTTTTTTACAAAAATAGCCCTACGCGCAATGGCATTGGCAAGAGGCAAGAGGCAAAAGTTGACGTGGATTAGCTTTGCAGCTTTTATAAATGTCAAACATGCTATATGAGATGCACCAAATCTACCGAGAGTTGGACTGATTTTTCTGTATGTTTTAATTTAATAGGATTGCTATACTTTTATCTGCTGGTGTTTACCAGTTCTCAATTACTAACTAACTATATTTTTCATCCATTAACAAAATATTAACAAAAACGGTATAACGCCACCCTTTAATTTATAAACTAAAGGGTGGCATTACATTTATTGTTTATTTATTCTGTATAGTCTTCAGGTTGGAATCTTGGTATTGCCTTCGTTAAAAAGAATTATCATCGATAGAATTATCATCGATGTCGCAATCAGAGGTTTCACGAGTCCCGTGATTGACCTCATGGTTATAGTTACTATCTCTGAGCCTTGGCTGATTAACATCTGATGAGCGTTGATCAGTCTCAGGAATTTCTAGAGCTTTTCTGTGAATAGGTGCGCTTTCCGTGATGGCGTTCGCGTAGCGTGACCTACGGTCAAGGGATTGCTCGCCATCACGGGTCGCATCTGATGATGCTAGGGAATCGATTGACCTGGATTTTGGTGAGGTACCCCTCCAAGTTTTCCAGGCAGTTTTGAAACCCTTAACCACATTACGAGTATTCTCTTTGACTTTTTGGGCTTGGTTTTTAGCATTGCTGATACTGTGGTCAACCTGTTGAACCACATGACCAGCACTTTTGACTCCTTGATTAAGATCATCTGTCAAGTCGCTGATTTCCAAGCCTGTCAGCCGAATGGCTTCTAGGGTCGGTGGTAATTCCCGATTTAGGGTATCAGCTAATTTTTCCACACTACGAGCTGCCCGCGCTAACTCTTGTACAGCAGGTAATAACGTTACTAAAACAGCGGTTAAACTAACTGCTACGAGCAGAAAGGACAGCCCGAGCCAAAATAGAGGATCAATCACAAAAAATCCTAGGATGTTGGGAAGCCCCGTCTATGGGGGCTCAGGGGGTGACAACAAGGCTAAAAACTAAACAGGGTGTGGGGTGTGGGGGGTAGGGGGTGGGGAAAATAAAAGGGAATTTGGAGTGAGTCGGTGGGATAACAATCGGTCCGAGACCTGATTTAACCGTCCCGTCGCCACTCCGCCAGCTCCTGATTTTTCCCCTCCTGGGAGGGGTTAGGGGTGGGTTCCCTACACCCATCACCCCACACCCGGTCACCCCGTAAAGCTTTTAAGGCTGTTTGTCACCCCGTCAGCTATGGGGGAGAGGGGTGATGACCGTTGATTTATTCTACAGGTTAACCTGTGGTATGATTCAGTAACTGGGAATGGAAAATCGGAAAGACTATATTGATAATCTAGATTAATACTCTCCCTCGCCTTCAGTAATTAAGCTTAATTGACACTCCCCGCCCGCTTATGGACGGGGATTCTTGCTTCCACGGGGTGACTTGTTTAACCAGGCCGGAGCCAGGAAAAATAGAGGTCTCCTCGACCCAAGCGATTTAGTCTATGACTAGGTTTCGGTGTGCCGGAAACGAAACCTTAGAAGAGTGGAGCCTTAATCAAAAAGGTTAAAACTTTTTACTCATAGCAGACTAACTATAAAGGCTCCACTCTTCTTACGGTAACTTCTAACCCCACCGTACCTTTTTTTCTATACATAGATAGACACTTTTTTTTATCTAACTTTTTCATAGACTTTTAAGTCGTTAGACCCAATTACGCAATATGTACGCTCTACATATTTTTTACGTTGTCTACTTATGGTTAGATAGTATCTTTCTACTTTTAAAGTCTATTGCTTATGGTTTTATTGTAGCACATCTAAAGCCGTCGTTCGCGTAGCGTGGCCAAAGGCCAACGAAGGACGGGGCTTTAAACCCAATTTTTTCGGTAAACTTAACAGACTAGCCAGCTTGAAGTCTTGATAAAACACCATTAAGCTCGCACAAACTTTCAGAGCTAATTTATAAAGTAAATATTAAGAGCTCAAATCCCTTGACAGATATGGATTTCAGGTAACAGGGGGCAAACTAGGCCGAATTACTGAAAGCCTTGGGCTGCAATGTTTATAGCTCCGTTTACAAATCAGCTCTCATCAATTTTATCCTATCAGTTTTCGTGACATTTGACAACGTATTTGACAACGTTTAGTGATCTTATTGGCTAATACTTGCAGCATAGGATAAATTTTTCCATTTCCGATCTTCCCGACTCGGGTAACCGACACAAAAGCAGGATGTTGCACTTGTAGGGGGCTAATTTATGGAGAAGGGGAAGAGAGGGAAGAAGCGGAAGAAGGGCACGTAAGAAAAAACCGATGAGATTGGGTCAATCAGTAACACCAAAAAAAAGCACTAAACCTTCTTACCCCCCGTCCGGGATGCCTAAAGCTAATGTTGATTAGCGGACGAGTTGGACTCTGCGGCAACTTCCGACTCGGACTTTATTGGCTCTACGCTTTCAGCCACAGAAGCTTTTTCAGCCA
>NZ_JAAHHU010000558.1:0-2801 GCF_010672095.1 Moorena sp. SIO3I6
CCATCATCGGTATCATCGGTAGCGTTATTATTATTATCCGTGCCATCTCCAAAGCCATCGGTATCAGCTGTTACTCCTGCCCCTAAATAGGTGGTATTGTCAATGGTGTGAGTAGGACCACTATTAGCGGATAAGGTTTGGTAATCTCCATTACCGGTGCTGGCGGTATTATCAGGAGCATCACCGTAGTCAACAGGCAAAGCTGTACCATCTAAAACCAGCCTTGCACTGTTAAAAGTACCCTCATCACCACCAACACTATCGCAAATTTCTAAAGTCCAGGTACCATTAGAGGTTTTGCCATTAAAAACAGCAAGACTATTGGACGGGGCTACAGTCCGGTCATAGAGAGGTGCTGCCGTATCATCGTCATTACCATCATCTAGGGAATTCCCAGAGTTGCTGTCTAGAAGAACATCAAATCCATCTGCCGAGCCGCCAGTATTGCTGATTACATCAACAGAGGTACCATCCGGATGCTGTAACGTGACTCGAAGATCGCCACGCCAGGTGTGATCCGCATTAAATCCCAGATTAACGTCTTGAACCGTAAAGTTATCAGTAACGTTAAAAGTTCGCACTATTGGTGAACTACAGCTGTTTGATGTTATTGCCGCACTAGTGGTATTGTCATAAGTCACACTTTGTGCTTCTACTGGAGTAGAAGTAGCCACCAGCAAAGCAGACCCTGTCACCAAGATAGGGAAAGTAGCCTGAGCTAGGTTAGTTACCCCGATCAGGTTAAAGCCTAAAGGCTGTGGAGCAAAATTTACCTCAGACGCTTCTGAAAAGTCTGAGGAATGGTGTGGGATTTTTTTAAGATAATTGAATAAAGACTTCATAACTGGCCGCAATGAATTAAAGAGAAAAGCTAATTGGTAACTGACCCAAATAGTCTTGATATCAATCAATTATTTAGTTGAGCAACACCGAATAAATAACTAATCGTGGCTCTATAAAAGTTGCCATATAAAACGTTTATAAAATAATTAGTATAATCCTGATATTACAGGAGTTTGATTTTTTGAAAGAATATTTTTTTATCAATCACCCGCCCTATAATACTTAGTGGGCAATAAGCGCAATTTTATGCATAAAATCAGTTCGGTAGAACCCTAATCATTAATAACGAATAACTCAACACTCAGCACTGAGCACTCAGATAAGCGATTGAGCCGCTTGTCACGCTACGGGAAGGCATCCGAGTTTTCCTCCCAGTTAAACTACTCTCCTCATCTAGGATTGCCTAATTGATGTGGTTATTGCCTAGAGAGAATTACGGAATTTTTTTGAGGTTACGGAGGAGTTGATATCCGTGAATTCCACATCATTATTAAACCAAGCAACAACTAGTGTTACCGGTAGAGTTACTCATAAAATCAATAAACTCAATCCCATCTATAATAAAATCAATTAATTTTTGAGTTAACACTGCTTTTCAACTATACTACTCCCTCGGTGCGCTTTCCGTAGGCGAATTAAATTCGCCACGGGTCGCACCGCTCCCTACTCCCTACTAATCATGGCCAAGACACACATCCGCTTTGACTGGGCAATCAAAAAACTGCTGAGGGATAAAGCTAATTATGTCGTCCTAGAAGGCTTTATCACCGAATTACTAGGAGAAGAGATTACTATTGAATCGATTTTAGAAGGGGAAAGTAATCGGCTCACCGAAGACAATAAACTGAATCGAGTTGATATTCTAGCCCTCAATAGTGCTGGAGAGTTACTGCTCGTGGAAGTCCAAAACAGTTCCGAAAATGATTACTTTCATCGAATGCTATTTGGTGTCTCCACACTGCTCACCCAATATCTAGATAAAGGAGAGCCCTATAGTAAACTCAAAAAAGTCTACTCGATTAATATTGTTTACTTTACTCTAGGACAAGGACAAGATTACATCTATGAAGGGAAACTAGATTTCCGAGGTCGTCATCATCGTGACTCTTTAGGACTATCCAGCCTACAGAAGGAGTTGTTCAAACTAGAGCAAGTCTATCAGATATTTCCCGAATATTATATATTGAGAGTCAACCAGTTTGATAACGTAACCAGAAACAGTTTAGATGAATGGATCTATTTCCTAAAGAATAGTGAAATCAAAGAAGAGTTCCAAGCCAGAGGATTAGCTGAGGCTAAGGATAAGCTAAGGATTGAGAGTTTACCTTTACCAGAAAAAGTAGCTTATCAGAACTATCTGGAAAATAAACGCTATGAAATTAGCCTACTGGAAGGGGCAGAAGCAGCCGGAAAATTACAGGGGAGAGCAGAGAAAGCCACAGAAATAGCCAAAGCTATGAAAGCAAGAGGGATTGATATCAATTTAATCGTGGCAACAACTGGTTTAACTAAAGAAGACGTTGAGCATTTTTGAATAGTCGCGAAGCGATTTATTGCTCCTGAAACTCTTTTACCTTCTGCCTTCTACCTTAAAACAGCCCATTTATTTTACGAATCAGATCGGATTGCTATAGCTGGGAAACTGCCACCAGCGATGCAGAGGTGCCAAAGGGAGTTTCCCCCACTCGCGCTTTGCATCAAGAAATGAAGTGAATATCACTAAAAGTTTCGATCCACAAACGAGCGCCACAATCGAGTGGATTATCCGGCTGATAGACAATCTTACACGGACCGAGGATTTCGACCTCGTTGCCGTAGAGATTAGTGCCCTTTCGTTTTACTGAAATCACTGGCTTCCGGTCTTTGGGACTTTTCTTCATATTCGAGCCAATGTGATTGCGATTGACATTAATCTTAGCTAAAGCAGGGGGACGACTGGTACGCCATTTGCCCTTTGG
>NZ_JAAHHU010000559.1:0-2800 GCF_010672095.1 Moorena sp. SIO3I6
TCTGGCTCCCAATCACGCTTTGTCAAGTCTGGCAACTCCTTTCGAGATCAGCAGTTTACCACTTTTTACTTCACTTTTTGTCAGTCAACCAGGCTTGCAGCCTTTGATTCAAGGGATTTTACGCGATATTTACATAAATTTACAATGTAAAAAGGCTTTGTTGCATAAAGAGTATGAGTTAGCTGCAATAATATGTGAGAGAGAAAAATTTGGCTCGACCCAGCCATGACAGAAGCTTTGACCTTGACCCAATAGAAAATTAGGAATTGGAGTGAGTACAACACAGCCCATTAAAACCGAGGAAGTTTGACCTTCACCGATTGATGAGGAGGTACTTGAGGGATGGTGGAATCCGCACAAGACAGGGAAACGAGGCAGATCACCCCAATACAGTGACATAGCGATCGCGCTCCATGAGTACGATCAGTTCACTGCTGAATTTACCAGGAAGGCAAACCCAAGGATTGATGGAGTCGTTATGCCCGGTTAATGGGGGTGGACTTAGATGTACCAGACCATTCAACGGTATCGAGGCGACTGGGAAAATTAAGTGTAGCAATGCCCGTCTGAGAAAGGAATTTGCCACGGCATGTGGTGGTGGATTCCACAGGTATAAAAGTGTATGGGGATGGAGAATCGAAAGTGCGTCAACATGGTGTGAGCTTTCCGTCGCAGTTGGCGAAAGCTTCATCTAGGGGTGGATGAGAGCACAGGGGAGATACTTGGTGCCCTATAGCCAAGAAAGGGATAATTAGGACATAATAGAGGGTGTAGCAAGTCGGAAAAATGCCATCACCTTATAGCGATGACTTTCGAGAAAAAGCGGTAGCAGCAGTAGATCGTGGCGAGAAAAAAACCCAGATCTGCCGGATGCTCAAAATTAGCCGAAATACTTTAGACCTTTGGCTAAAAGCTAGAGAAGAAAGAGGAACTGTTAAAGCCAAGCGGAACTATCGAAGGGGACCAAAGCCAAAAATCCGAGATTTAGACGAGTTTCGCCAATTTGCTCAAAAAAACGGCGGAATAACTCAAAAAGAGATGGCACAACAGTGGCCAGAGGAAATTAGTCGGATCACCATCGGCAAAGCTTTGAAGCGCATTGGTTTTACCCGAAAAAAAAAACTTATGGATACCAGGAAAGGAATGAACTCGAACGAGGCAAATTTCTCCAATATCTTGGTCAGTACGCTCAACAAAGGCTAGTTTATGTTGATGAAGCCGGAATTGATGATACAGAAGACTACCCCTATGGTTGGTGCGAGAAATCATGCGCGATATTACGATCTCAAATTAGGACATAAAACGGAGCGAATTAGCATGGTAGCAGCTTCCTGTTGTCGTCAGATCCTTGCCCCAATTACTTTTGTGGGATACTGCAACACTAAACTGATTGAGGGATGGGTTGAGTTTTTCAGTCAGGCCAGAACTGTTACCGGGCCAGATTGTGCTGATGGACAACGCGAGTTTTCATAACTCTGCTTACATCAAGAAATTAATCGAGCAGGCAGGATGTAAACTCCTATTTCTTCGGTGCTTATTCCCCCGACCTCAACAAAATCGAGAAATTTTGGGCGCGACTCAAACACTATTTGCGGCTCTAGTCTTCATCAATTTGATTGTTTACAAGATGCTTTGGATCATGCCTTCAGAGTATTGTCCTAACCAACTCTTTCTATGCTATAGTAAGTACCAATAACCTCAGTGACGATTCCGCTTTATCGGAGGTGTTGGACGCCATAGAAGAAAATATTGAAGCAGTATCCGCAGATGGAGCCTATGATAAGCGCAAGTGCTATGATGCCATCAGTTCTCGAGGTGCTCAGGTCAATATCCCCCCACGTCATGATGCTCAATATTGGCCACAAGAGGGGGACAACCATCCACGCAATCAGAACCTGGTGCGGATTGAACAAGTGGGTCGAAGCCAATGGAAACACGAGAGTGGATACCACCGTCGCTCATGATCGGAAACAGCGATGTTTCGTTTCTTGGTGATCTTTGGCACTAGTTGTTCTCGTCGTACTTTCGATAACCAGGCGCTTAGTACTTTTACTGGCCTGTGCTGCCCTCAATCCTATGACCCATTTAGGTATGCCTGATAGCTATGCCCATGATTCTTCAGAGTTCTCCTGAGAGGGGGAGCATTTTGACTCTTAATCATTCATGCAACAAAGCCATGTAAAAACTTTTGTCCGACGACTCAGTAACACGATTTTACGACAGGTAATGCAGATACAGATACTTGCGAAAACAGACTTAATTTCTTTAGGCGATTTACCAATTGATGAGATTTGGGGTTTACTACATAAAATGTGGGAGATAAAAAGAATACGAAAGGAGGCTTACACTCGAGATAACAAACATCCGCCTTTTTCTGCAAATTCTCTAAAAGGGGTTAGACCCTACTCTTTATTTAATTATCCATCTATTCGAACCATTGGCTCATATAGCGTTGCATTAAATGAAATGGGCGCTTGTTGCAACCAACACTTTAATCTAGAAACTATCCCCAGAACCTATAGCAACGAAAAAATCTCACATGTAGCTAGGGTACTGAGTGGTAGTCAGTTACCCTGGTTTCATTTGGGATATGTGCGAGTTCACGGTTCTAATGGCGATCATTTTATCCGGAAATTAGCGACACAGTCCACCGTGCCAAGCAGTAATGCCATAGCCAAAACTTTTCATCCACTACAGGGACTAACAGATATATTTACGCTCTTGGAGGAATGGCAATATTTCGAAGGACAATCTATTGGTGGCAGACAGATTACCTGGTTTGGCATGGGTAATAATAATG